>NZ_JBNPVT010000008.1:0-286481 GCF_050434205.1 Paraburkholderia sp. GAS348 | reverse complement strand
CAGGCGCACTTTCCGTCAATGCCGGTTCGCTCGGCAACACGGGAGGTCATGTTGCGGCGCTGGGCGCGGACAGCCTCACGCTGGCGACGGTCGGCGTGCTGAACAATGGCGTGGGCGGCACCATCGGCGGCAATGGCAACGTAACCGTGCAGGCCGGACAGATCGCAAACGCGGGTTCGATCACGGCGGTGCAGTCACTGATTGCCAGCGCCGTGCAGACGCTGTTCAACAGTGGCACGCTGGCGGCGAATGGCAACGTCACGCTGTCCGCAGGTTCGACGCTGACGAACGCGAACACCATCGCGGCGGGTCATCTTGCAACACTGACGGCGGCGACATTCGACAACAGCCACGGCAACCTCGGTGCGGACCAGCTCGCGCTGCATGCGGCGAACCTCGTTAACCACGGCGGCAGCATCACGCAGACCGGCACAGGCGCGATGACCGTCGATGTAACCGGCACGCTCGACAATTCGGGCGGCACGCTGCAGACCAACAGTGACGGCCTGGCGCTCGGCCCCGCTGCGCTCATCAACGACGGCGGCACGATTGCCAGTTCCGGCACCGGCACGCTGTCGGTCGATACCGGAACACTGTCGAACAACGGCGGCACGATTGCGACGAATGGCGCACTCGATGTCCGCTCGGGTGTGGCTTCAAACCGGGGCGGCACGCTGGCCGCGCAGACGGGTGCGACGCTCCACGTTGCCTCACTGGACAACAGCGCGGGCGGCTATGTCGGCGCTCAGACCGTTTCGGTGTCGGACACAGGCGCGTTCAACAACGCAGGCGGCACGATCCAGGCGGACGACACGCTCTCCGTCTCGGCGCAGTCGGTTGCCAACGATGGCGGTTCCATCGCGAACGGCGGCACCGGTAAGACGACGGTTGTCGCCAGCGGTGTGGTCACGAACACGGCCGACGGCCTGATTGGTGGCAATGGCGACGTGTCGGTATCGGGTGGCAGCATCGGCAATGCGGGTGGCACGGTCACAGCGGGCGGCGCGGCCGCGGTGCAGTCCGGCAGCGTGCTCGACAACCGTGCAGGGCTGATCCAGGGTAGCGGCAACCTGATGGCGTCGGCGCAGGGCGCAATCGACAATACGGGCGGCCAGATCGAGGCGGATGCGACGGTAGACAAGCCTGCGGCAACGCTGGTCGTCACGGGCGCATCGCTCGACAACGCGAACGGTCGCATCGCGAACACCGGATCGGGTGCGACGACTGTGAGTGCTGCCACCATCACGAACAGCAATACGGGCGGCGTCGCTGGCGCAGGCACCATTGGCGGCAATGGTGACGTGACCGTGAACGCAGACACGCTGTCGAACACGAACGGCGCGCAGCTCGTGTCGGGCTACGACCTGATGCTGGACATTACGCAGCTCGCGGACAACACGAACGCAACGCTTTCGGGTGCAGGCAACGTCACGCTGAACGGCCCCAATGCAAGTGTCATCAATGCGGGTGGGTCGATCCACGGCAACGGTGCGATTGCGCTGAACGCGGCTTCGCTCGACAACACGTCGGGCCGGATCGGCAACGATCCCCCAGGGGGACTTCCTTCGGGGCGGGCGGGCAGAGGCGGCTCGGTATCCGTCAGTGCCGGCACGCTGGCGAACCAGAACGGCGTGATTGGCAGCGATCAGAACCTGAGCATCACGACGAACCAGCTTACGGGTGACGGCAGGATCATTGCCGGGAACGACGGTGCAGTGACGGTCAACAGCGATTACACGCTCACCGGCACCAACCGGATTCAGGCCAACCACAACCTGACGTTCACGACAGCAGGCACCTTCACGAACCAGGGCACGCTCGGCGCGGCGAACGCACTGACGGTGAACGCGGCGAACGTGGACAACCAGACCGGCGCGAACCTCAACTCGTCAGACACGACGGTCAATGCGGCGAATGCCATCACCAACGCAGGCCGCATCGAAGGCGATTCGGTGACGACGCACAGCGCGTCGCTGACCAACACCGAAACGATTGTCGGCAACACGGTCACGCTGAACGCCGGTTCCATCGCCAACATGGGCGCGGCGGCTGCCATTGCCGCGGCGTCGGCGGTCAACCTGTATGCATCGGGCGACATCTCCAATACGGGCGGTGCGAACATCTTCAGTCTCGGTGACATCAACATCGCTGCAGATGGCACGCGCGATGTGAACGGACTGCTCGCCAACCGCAGCCACTCCGTCACCAACGACCAGTCCACCATCGAGGCTCAGGGCAACGTCGAGGTCGCCACGCAGACGCTGACCAACACACGCCCCGCGCCCACCGTCGAGACGGTGACCACCGATGTCGATACGGTTCACCAGACCAAGCGCAGCAGGTACATGGCCTGCACGACGACAAACGCGGACAAGGGTTACTGTACGCAGGCAATGTGGGACGATGGCTACATTGCGCCGATCACCGCCACGTGGTCAGGGGCGGATGTCATGTCCCAGAACACCGGCCCCAATGCGACTGACAAGGTGCTGGTAGTGAACGTCAACGGCCAGCCGCAGACGATCTACTACAACACGCTGACGACCAACGCTGACGGCTCGATCACCGCCACTTACTGGGACGACTACGATCCGAACGTCAACTACGATCCCGGCACCGAATACGCATCGCGCAACGACGCCCACAAGGGGTATCAGCGGGTCGAGATCGCACGCGACACGACGACCACGACGCAGCAGGACCAGGTCACCGGGCAGCAGGCCCAACAGGCGCAGATCATGGCGGCCGGCAACATGCTACTTGCGAACGTCGGCACGCTGAACAATGAATACAGTGCGATCGGCGCGGGCGGATCCATCCAGATCGGCAGCGCACAGGCAGACGGCGATGTGGCAAGCGGCAACTACGGGGGCACCCTCGTCAACAACATCGGCCAGACGCTATACCAGTATCAGAAGCAGGACATCGTTTCGACCTACGCGTGGAACGAGAACATTTCGCGCGATGTGGGGACGGTGGTCGAGCCGTCGATTGTCCTGTCACCCGTTGCCATCGGCGGAACGGGCGGAACGATCATAGCGAACAACCCGGTGCAGATCAGCGCGACCGACATCAACAACACGAACGTTTCGGCGGCAAACTCCGCGACCGGCGCGACCGGCGGCACGCTCGGGGCGAATGGCACGGTGGGCGGCATCACCGGCACGGGTGCGCAGACGGTCAACCTCGCAACCGGCCAGACACAGACCATCAACGCACCACAGTCCATCGCCGGACCGGGTGGCGCGCTTGGTATCACGTTGCCGTCGAGCGGCCTGTATACGTTCAACACCGCACCCGGCGCGTCGTATCTGGTTGTCACCGATCCGCGACTGACCAGTTACACGAATTTCATATCGAGCGACTACATGCTGGGGGCGCTCGGCCTCGACCCTTCGAAGACCATCAAGCGGCTGGGCGATGGCGTGTACGAAGAACAGATGGTACGCAACCAGATCACGCAACTGACGGGACGCGTCTATCTGCAGGGCTACACGAGCAACGAAGACGAGTACCGCGCGCTGATGAACAACGGCGTGAACGTCGCGAAGGAATTCAACCTCGAACCGGGGCTGGCGCTGACTGCCGCGCAGATGGATGCGCTCACCAGCGATATCGTGTGGCTGGTGAACCAGACTGTCACGCTGCCGGACGGCACGACGCAAACGGTGCTGACGCCGGTCGTGTATCTGGCCCACGCCCACGCGAACGACCTGCAGCCGACCGGTGCACTGATTGCCGCCGATGATGTCGAGATTCGCGCCACCGGCAGCGCGACCAACTCGGGCGTCATCAAGGGCGGTACGCAGACCGTTGTTGCTGCGACCAATATCCTGAACCGGGGCGGCTCCATCGGTAGCGGTTCGGGCAGCAGCACGGACAACGGCACGACGGTTGTTTCGGCGACGAATGATGTGGTCAATGCATCGGGACGCATCACCGGCAACCGGGTTGCCGTGCTCGCGGGTCGTGACATCGTGAACACGACGCTGGTGGATACCGTTGGTGTCAGTTCGGCGGTCGGCAACAGCAAGGTCAGCCAGAGCCTGCTCGGCGCACAGGGCACGATTGCATCGACGGGTGATCTGCTTGTGGTGGCAGGTAATGACCTGACGGTTCATGGTGCGAGCATCGCGGCGGGCGGCAACGCGCAGATCGCGGCAGGGCACGACATTACCGTGGATACGGTGCGGTCGGACACGTCGCAGTCGGTCACGAAGAATGCGGACCATCATTGGGAAGCGTCCAGCACGATCAACCAGACCGGTGCAATCACGGCAGGCGGCAGTCTCGCGATGCAGAGCGGCAACGATACGACGCTCAAGGGGGCGACGGTCAGCGCGGGCGGCGACATGGCGGTTGTCGCGGGCGGCAACCTGACGGCAACGACCGTTACCAACACCGCGACCTACAACAATGTCGCAACCGACGACAGGACGCGCAAGCAGGCAGACCGCAGCTACGACGAACAGGCAGTGGGCTCGACCATTTCTGCTGGCGGCAATGCGACGCTCGCGGCCCTGAGCGCCGATCCGACAAAGGGCAACGTCACGCTCACCGGTTCGTCGCTGGCAGCAGGCCGTGGCGCGGCAACCATTGCGGCCACGGGCGACGTAAACATCAATGAAGGCCGTGAGGAACACGATTCGTACTCGGCGACCGAATCAAAGCGTGGCAGCTTTGTGCATGGCTCGACCACTGACACGATGCAGAACACGCAGGCGAACATCGGCGTTGGCAGTACCGTGTCGGGCGATATGGTAACGGTTAGCGCTGGCCGCGACCTGAACGTCAAAGGCTCGACCATCGCGGGCACGAATGACGTGAATCTGGCGGCAGCAGGCAACGTGAACATCACGACCTCGCAGGACACACAGAGCACATCGAGCTACTACCAGAAGCACGAGTCCGGCATCGGCACAGGCGGTGGGATCGGCATTTCGGTGGGCAGCAAGACGCAGACCGACACGGCCAGTACCACGCAGGTAACGAACACCGGCAGCACGGTCGGCTCGCTTGATGGCAGTCTGAACATCACCGCAGGCAAGGACTTGCACGTAACGGGTAGCGATCTGGTTGCGGCGCAGAATCTCACGGGCACCGGTGCGAACGTCACGATCGACTCTGCCGTCGATACGATGCACCACGACGAGACGCACAAGGTCAAACAGAGCGGCTTTACGCTCGCGATCAGGGCCCCGGTGATTGACGCGGTGTCCAACACGGTAGACCAGGCGCATGCGGCGAGCCATAGCCAGGATGATCGCGCGGCAGCACTGCACGGCATGGCGGCGGCGAGTGGCGCAATCGATTCGGTGGGTGCGGCTGGCGCTGCATTGGGCGCGCTCGCCAAGAACCAGAAGCCGGAAGCGAAGGTTGAACTCAGCTACGGCAGCAGCCACAGCAAGAGCACCTACACCGAGGACAGCACGACCAATCGCGGGTCAAGTGTCACGGCGGGCGGCACAGCCGCGTTCGTTGCGACCGGCGACGGCACGCCGGGAAGCGGCAACCTGACGATTGCAGGTGCGAACGTGAACGCGAATGACGTGATCCTGGGGGCAAGAAACCAGGTCAATCTCGTGAACACGACCGATACCGACTCGACGCGCAGCAGCAACGAGTCCAGCAGCGCGAGCGTGGGTATCTCCTATGGCAGGCAGGGCTTCGGTGTCGATGCGTCGATGTCGAAGGCGCACGGCAATGGCAACAGCGATGCCGCCATGCAGAACAACACGCATGTGACGGCGGCCAACACCGCGACGATCATTTCGGGTGGCGACACCAACATCGTCGGGTCGAACGTCAACGGTCGCCAGGTGAACGCCGATGTCGGCGGCAACCTGAACATCGCGAGCGTGCAGGACACGATGTCGAGCGCGGCGCATCAGGAGAGCACGGGCGGTGGATTTGCGATCGGCCAGGGCGGCGGCAGCGCGAGCTTCAGCCAGACGAATGCGAACGCGAACGGCAGCTATGCAGGTGTCAATGAGCAGGCCGGGATTCACGCGGGTACGGGTGGGTTTGATATTGATGTCCACGGCAACACCGATCTCAAGGGCGCTACCATAGCCAGTGACGCCACGCCGGAGAGGAACACGCTCAGCACTGGCACACTGTCCTTCTCGGACATGCAAAACAGTTCGAACTACGATGCGAAAAGCAGCGGATTCTCGGCCGGCGCTTCAATGGGTTTGCCGGACAAGGCGGTTGGACCGGCCTCGGTGCCAGACTCGGGCGGTATCACGCCGTCTCTTGGCCAGCACGACAGCGGCAGTGACAGCGCGACGACACGTAGCGGCGTGAGCACCGGTGCGATCAATATCACGGACACTGACCATCAGACGCAGGACGTGGCGAGCCTGAACCGCGACACGTCGGACACGAACGCCACGGTCGCGAAAGCGCCGGACCTGAACAACCTGCTGGAGCGGCAGGCCGACATGATGAGTGCGGCGAGCGCGGCCGGTCAGGCAGTGGCGACGCAGATCGGCAACTATGCGGACCGGCGTCTGCAGGAGGCTCGGGATGCGGGCGATCAGGCGGGCATTGCGGCGTGGGATGAGGGTGGGACTTACCGGATCGGGATGCACATTGCGGGAGGCGCGCTCACAGCGGGTCTGGGTGGTGGAGGCATCGGAAGTGCGGCGCAAGGCGCGGCGGGTGCGGGTGCGGGTATCGCAGCGTGGGCGGCGGGCGATCTGAACCGGCTGGCCAACGGCACGCGCGACGCGCTGGGTGGTGGCGATGCGGCGCAGATGGCAGGTAACGTGCTGTCCAATGTCGTGGCCGGTGCGGGCGGGTTCCTGATCGGCGGCACGACGGGCGCATTCACGGCGAGCAATGCGGACCTCTACAATCGAAGCACGGGCAACGGTGATGGCCAGGGAAGCACGGCTAATTCGGCTGTGGATACTGTCAGCAATTCCGCTGCCGGGGTTTGGAACGGTCTCGTTTCGATAGGCGAGATGATCGCAAATGCGCCGAACGGCGGCCCGTTTGCTTCGCCCGGCGATCCGGGGTATATCTCGGCGGATGGGTTGCGTTTGCCCTATACGGCGGGCGATCAGGTTGGGCCGGGCGTGGAGTTCCTTGCTGCGGCGCTGGCTACCAGGGGTGCAGGAAAGGGAGCGGCTGCTGAGGCAAAAGCGCTCTCGGAAGCGGAAGCGTTTGAAAGATCTCTGGTTAATCTGCCTCCCGGAGAGCGAGTCGCACAGGTAAAACAGACTGCGCAAGCTGTTGCTACTGACAATGGCTGGACCAAGGACTCGCAGCTCAGTCGCATAAATGGCCGGGATGTGTATCGGGCAGACGATGGAACCTTATATGCTGTTGATTCGCAGCATGGGCGCCTTGAGCAAGTCAACGGAAAAACCGGCGCACATATGGGAGAAGTGAGTATGCTTGATTTGCAACTCACCAAACCCGCGGATACGTCGGGACGACACGACCTTAAATTGAAATGATGACCTGGAAAAAGCTGATTGAGAGCGCCGACCCGGAAATGAAGCGAGGCACGTTGCTTCGTTTCGCTGCGGGGCAGCCATTCGAAAGTCATGTAGTAATGATGGTCTGCGAGGCCCCTGATAAGTCAGATCGACTTGGCCTAATAACGATCAGTGGTTATAAGGCTGGGATCAACTGCTATGTTGTGTTTCCAAAGGAAACCTCACCCTATCATGTGTCGACTCGATGGCTAATCGACAACTGGCAGCTTTGGGTTTGGCCAGATGGTGATGTCCACGAAGTTGAAGTTCACGAGCCACTAAATGCGTTAGAGATCGAATAACAATAGACCCGGCCGCGGCCGGGTCTATTGTTTGTGGAGTGGTTCAATCCGGCGTGATGACGAGCCTGCCGTGCTCGACCTGGATCCTTACGCGCTGGCCGGGCGGGAAGCCGGCCTGTTCAAGCCACATGCCGGCGATGCGCAGCCACGGAAAAAACCTTGGTGTTCGCCAGGGCCTGCCGGGTTTCGGTGCGGGTCGCCAGCGCATGAGTTCCTGGACGGTGGCGTGACGCTCGGGATGAGCGTGCAATGCATTAAGATTGGCGTCAGCCATATCAACTCCTTGTCTGAGTTGGTTGTGGTCAGCGGGTCGTGAGTGTTTGCAGCACTCACGGCCCGCGCTTCTTTAAAGGTTCTCTCCTTCAGCTCGTCATGAGCCGGGTCATCTGCGAACGCTTGACCAGGCTGTCCATCAGGACGATCAGCGCCTGCTGATCCTCATCGGATAACGAATCCATCTGTTCATACAGCGCGTGCAGCCGCGGATTGTGAATGCGCGGCGCGGTGAGCGGCTCAAGGCCGACCAGCGCATCCACACTGGATTGCAGGACCTGGGCGATACGCACAACCGCATCGAGTTGCGGCAGCGAGGCCCCGCGTTCCCATCGGTTGTAGACACGTCGGTCTACTTCCAGCAGCTCGGCCAGACGCGTCTGCGTCATCTGCCGAGCTTCCCGCGCCTGGCGCAGGCGAGCGGCGAACTGCTCCATATCGTTCTCACATAACCAGAGATGAAGTGACGCGGTCATTGTAAGAACCCCTCTTTAGCAGCTCGCCTGATTGCTATATTGTAGTCTCCTGTTGATGCTACTACAATGTCTATTGACAGGTTTTAGCCAGAAGGACGACTCATGCCGCGCATTCCCGAAACCGAGCTGGAGAGACTGAAGCGCGAAGTGTCGCTGGTGCGGCTGATCGAGTCGCAGGGGCACGAGCTGAAGAAGCGCGGCCGCGACTGGGTGATGCGCTGCGTGTTCCACGACGAGGACACGCCGAGCCTGTCAGTGTCGGAGGCGAAGAACGTTTATCACTGCTTCGGCTGCAACGCGTCGGGCACGGTGCTGGACTGGGTGATGAAAACCCAGGGCGTGAGCCTGCCGCATGCGGTGCAGTTACTGCGTAACGATGCGCCGCTTGCGGGTGCGGAGAAAGTGGGCGTGAACCGTTCGCAGGCGCGGCACCTGCCTTCGTTAGCCGCGGGTTCTGATGAAGCGGTGCTGCTGCGCGAAGTGGCCGACACGTATCACGCCACCCTGAAACAGAGCCCGGAGGCGCAGGCGTATCTGACGCAGCGCGGACTGGTTCACGGTGAACTGATTGATACGTTCCGGCTGGGCTATGCGAACAAGAGCCTCACGTACCGGTTGCCGCCGGGGTACTCGAAGGAAGGCCGTGACGTGCGCGCTAAGTTGCAGCGGGTTGGCGTGTATCGCGAAAGCGGACACGAGCACCTGAACGGTTGCCTGGTGGTGCCGGTGATCGATCTGGAATCGGGCGATGTGCGGCAGATGTACGGGCGGCGGATTGCGCCGGGTCACAAGATCCCGGCGGGTCAGCCGAAGCACCTGTATCTGTCGTTACCGCTCGCCGGTGTGTGGAACGAAGTGGCGCTGGTTGCCAGCCGCGAGGTGATCGTGTGCGAAGCGCTGATCGATGCACTGACGTTCTGGTGTGCGGGGTATCGCAACGTGATCGCGGCATTCGGGGTGAACGGGTTCACGCAGGACCATTGGGCGGTACTGAAACGGCACGGCACGCAGCGGGTGTGGATCGCATACGACCGTGATGACGCGGGCAACGCCGCAGCGGAAAAGCTCGGAACGGAGTTGCGCGAGTCGGGCATCGAGACATGGCGTGTGCTGTTCCCGAAGGGAATGGACGCGAACGATTACGCGCGGAAGGTTGCGCCGGCGGACAGGAGCCTGGGCGTGCTGTTGCAGCAGGCCGAGTGGATTGGCAAGGGCAAGCGGCCAGCCGTGACGGCGACAGTTGAGCAGATGGCGTCTGATGAAGTGAAGGACGTTGAACCTGTCTCCTCTTTAGCTGCTATTGCTGTGCCAGGCGAAGCGGTTACACCAGCCACAGCGATGGCAGCTAAAGAAGAGGTGCAGCCCGCGTCGACGGACGAGCTCGACGTGAAGCAGACAGAAGGCGGCGAACTGCTGTTCACGTTTGGCGAGCGCGTATGGCGTATCCGTGGCTGGCAAAAGAACCTTGGTCCAGAACAGATGCGGGTGAATGCGCAGGTGCGGCGCGGCGATGCGTACCACGTGGACACGCTCGATGTGTATAGCGCGAAGGCTCGCGCGGTGTATCTGAAAACGGCGGCGATTGAGCTCGGCAACCAGGAAGACACGCTCAAGCGCGATCTCGGGCGCGTGCTGCTGAAGCTGGAGACGTTGCAGGAAGAAGCGATCCGCGCGACGCTTGCGCCGAAAGAAAAAGGCGTGACGCTGGACGCTGTTGAACACGCGGCAGCGCTGGACTGGCTGAAGGCGCCGGACCTGATTGCGCGGCTGGAAGCGGATATGGCGCGCTGCGGTGTTGTAGGCGAAGCGACGAATCTGCTGGCCGGGTATCTGTCGGCGGTGTCACGCAAGCTCGATGCGCCGCTCGCGGTGCTGATTCAATCGAGCAGCGCGGCTGGCAAGAGTTCACTGATGGATGCAGTGCTTGACCTGATGCCGGACGAGGAACGCATCCAGTACAGCGCCATGACCGGACAGAGCCTGTTCTACCTGGGCGAGACGGACCTGCAACACAAGATTCTGGCGATTGCCGAAGAGGAAGGCGTGCGTCAGGCGGCGTATGCGCTGAAGCTGTTGCAAAGCGACGGTGAGCTCACGATTGCATCGACGGGCAAGGATGAGGCGACGGGCAACCTGGTGACGAAGCAGTACCGCGTAAAAGGTCCTGTGATGCTCATGCTCACGACGACCGCGATCGACGTCGACGAGGAATTGCTGAACCGGTGTCTGGTGCTGACGATCAACGAGAGCCGCGAGCAGACGCGCGAGATTCACGCACGGCAGCGGGCGAAACAGACGCTCGAAGGGTTGCTGGCCGAGACGGACAAACAGCACATCGTTGAACTGCACCGCAACGCGCAGCGGCTGCTGAAGCCGGTTCACGTGGTGAATCCGTATGCAGAGCAGTTGACGTTCATGGACGACAAGACGCGCATGCGGCGCGATCACATGAAGTACCTGACGCTGATCCGCTCGATCGCGCTGCTGCACCAGTACCAGCGGCCACACAGGACGGTCACGCATCGCGGCGAGGCGCTGACGTACATCGAAGTCACGAAGGCCGATATTGCGCTGGCGAACCGGATCGCACACGAGGTGCTGGGACGCACGCTCGATGAATTGCCGCCGCAGACGCGGCGGCTGCTGACGATGGTTCAGGCGTGGGTCAACGAGCGATGCACGGCGACGGCGCAGAAGCAGAACGAATTCCGTTTTACGCGGCGCGACGTGCGCGAGGCGACACGCTGGGGCGATACGCAACTGAAGGTGCACCTGGCGCGGCTGGTGGAGCTTGAGTATGTGCTGACGCATCGCGGACTGCGTGGGCTCACGCATGAATACGAGTTGCGCTATGACGGGGTGGACGATGGCCGGCCGCACCTGATGGGCCTGCTTGAGCTGCAAACACTCGACAACGATGCAAACCGGTCGGGGCAAAACGAAGAGCGGTCGGGGTCCGGTCGGGTGGTGGGCGGGGGCCGGTCGGAGGTGATCGATCAGGGTCAAGGCCATGCGGTGCAAGGCATGGAGGCGGAACCGGTCGGGGTGAACGCAAACGCGTATATCGGAGAAAAGACGTGTGCCCCTTCTTTAGCCCGCGTTGTTGAGGGTGTGAATCATGGGTAAGCGCAAGTCAGTCGCGCCGCTGCCGGTGATCGGCCCGGTGAATGATCCGCAAAGCCTGTATTACCAGATGCGGCAGTACCTTGAATGGCAGCGGGTGCGCAACTACAGCGAGCGCACCGTGGAGAACCGCGAAAACAATCTGCGCCTGTTCATTACGTGGTGCGACGAGCGCGGCGTGACGCAGCCGCAGGAAGTGACGCGACCGATCCTCGAGCGGTATCAGCGGTATCTGTTCCTGTATCGCAAGCCCAACGGCGAAGCGCTCTCGGGTGGCAGTCAGGTAAAGCGGCTTGAGCCGATACGAGGCTGGTTCCGGTGGCTGATCCGCCATAACCGGATACTGGGCAATCCGGCGGCTGACCTGGAAATGCCGCGCGTGGAGAAGCGTCTGCCCAAGCACATCCTGAGTGCGGAGGAAGCCGAGCGGATTCTGAATGTGCCCGATGTGACGAGCGCGATGGGCTTGCGTGATCGGGCAATGCTGGAAACGCTCTACAGCACGGGCGTGCGGCGCTCGGAGCTCGTCGCGCTGAAGGTTCACGATATCGACCATGATCGCGGCACGCTGATGGTTCGCCAGGGCAAGGGCAAGCGCGACCGGCTGATTCCGATCGGCGCGCGTGCGCTGGCGTGGATCAGGAAGTATTTAAACGAGGCGCGTCCGCAGCTCATGCTGGGAGACGATGACCGGACGCTGTATCTGACGATCCAGGGCGAAGCGGTTCATATCAACACGTTGGGGCGGCTGGTGAACGGCTACATCAAGCAGTCGGGGCTTGAGAAAAGCGGTTCATGTCACCTGTTCCGTCACACGATGGCGACGCTGATGCTGGAGAACGGGGCCGATGTGCGGTTCGTGCAGGCGATGCTCGGACATGCTGACCTGAAGACGACGCAGATCTATACGCATGTGGCGATAGGGGCGCTGAAAGAGATCCACACGGCGACGCACCCGGCGCGACTGGAGCGTATGAGCGGCGTGCAACAGGAAAAGGTCACGCGGCTACGAAAGCACGAATACAGCGAGTTCAGCCGGAACATGTTCGGGATGGCGGAGGCACGAAAGCCGTTGGCCGAGGCGACGGTGGCCAACGACACGCCGGATAGAAGTGAAGAGTGATAGAGAGGAATGGAGGTGAAAGCGATGGCGAAGACGGTAGCAGAAAGACAGGCGGCATACAGGGCGAAGCGGTTACAGGCATGTGCTGATGGCAATGGCGAGCGGCGGCTGAATGTGTGGGTGAGCACGGGCGTTGCGCTGGGACTTGAGCGGCTCGCGCGCCGTTACGGCGTAACGAAACGGGACATGCTGGAGCGACTGGTGAAGACGGAAGACGATCGCGTGCTTGCGGGGATTGAACTCGACACACCGGAATGGGACGCGTACTTCGGTGCCCAGACCGGCATGCGCGTGACGGGCGGATAACGATCAGGCAATGATGGGCGTTACGCGGTAACGTCCATCGACACGAAAGCGGCCGGGACGCATCGGCAGGAAGTGAAGAACGTAAAAGGCAAGCGCGGCCTTGCGGCCGGAAACCTGGGGGGCCGGGGGTAAATGGGCCTGGGGCCCATTTAACATAACCGCTGGGAAATTAGCACCGTTTGGCGGGCCGTCATCGCGCCATGCGTTGCCTCTGCCGGCCCGCCAAACGGTGCTAATTTGCGTTATGTCTGGCGCCCCCGGCCCGCCGGGTGCGCGAGGCGCACACCAGTAAGTCAGGGCCATAAAACCGGCCAGAAACCTGGCGTACAAACAAAGCCAGGCATGGCGCTACGCGCAAGAACAAGTCAGGGGCCGCGCCGCGGCCTGTCATGGTGTGAACCCCGCCCACCCCGCTGTCTGCTGCGCTCGGGCTGCGGCCGCAAGCGGCCTCCGCTCCGTGCTCGCAGCCTGCCTCCCCGTCTGCCCCCAAGGGGCTCCCCGAATGTGCCGTTACTGCGTAACGGAAAACAACCCCCCACACAAAAGCAAAAGCGTGCTTCGCATGCGGTGCAAGCCGCCGAGTCGTCTTGCACCGCATGTCCGAGCGTGTCAAACCGGTGGCCGTCAAGGCCAAGCCCTACGGGCGCTGCGCGGCCTTGACGGGGTTAGCGCCTTAAAAACATCCGCGAAATACGGTGCCTCGCGTTCAGCGTGGACGCAACACGACGGCCCAGTTCCGCCGGGTTTGCCGTCGCACTGCGTGCGCCGTCAAACCCGGCGGGATGAAGTTAGTTCGTGATGCGATGTAATTGAGATGGGAGGAATGTGTCCTCTGGCAGACTCGCGTCTTTAGACCAGAACCCGCGTCGGGGCAAAAAATTGCAGGCTCAGATCCGTGTCAGGCGAAATCCGTTTGCAAGTGGTTATTGCGTCGGGGCAAAACCGTTCTCGACAACGGAGTTCGTGTCGGGAGTTGGCAACTGGGATGAGGGTGGGACTTACCGGATCGGGATGCACATTGCGGGAGGCGCGCTCACAGCGGGTCTGGGTGGTGGAGGCATCGGAAGTGCGGCGCAAGGCGCGGCGGGTGCGGGTGCGGGTATCGCAGCGTGGGCGGCGGGCGATCTGAACCGGCTGGCCAACGGCACGCGCGACGCGCTGGGTGGTGGCGATGCGGCGCAGATGGCAGGTAACGTGCTGTCCAATGTCGTGGCCGGTGCGGGCGGGTTCCTGATCGGCGGCACGACGGGCGCATTCACGGCGAGCAATGCGGACCTCTACAATCGAAGCACGGGCAACGGTGATGGCCAGGGAAGCACGGCTAATTCGGCTGTGGATACTGTCAGCAATTCCGCTGCCGGGGTTTGGAACGGTCTCGTTTCGATAGGCGAGATGATCGCAAATGCGCCGAACGGCGGCCCGTTTGCTTCGCCCGGCGATCCGGGGTATATCTCGGCGGATGGGTTGCGTTTGCCCTATACGGCGGGCGATCAGGTTGGGCCGGGCGTGGAGTTCCTTGCTGCGGCGCTGGCTACCAGGGGTGCAGGAAAGGGAGCGGCTGCTGAGGCAAAAGCGCTCTCGGAAGCGGAAGCGTTTGAAAGATCTCTGGTTAATCTGCCTCCCGGAGAGCGAGTCGCACAGGTAAAACAGACTGCGCAAGCTGTTGCTACTGACAATGGCTGGACCAAGGACTCGCAGCTCAGTCGCATAAATGGCCGGGATGTGTATCGGGCAGACGATGGAACCTTATATGCTGTTGATTCGCAGCATGGGCGCCTTGAGCAAGTCAACGGAAAAACCGGCGCACATATGGGAGAAGTGAGTATGCTTGATTTGCAACTCACCAAACCCGCGGATACGTCGGGACGACACGACCTTAAATTGAAATGATGACCTGGAAAAAGCTGATTGAGAGCGCCGACCCGGAAATGAAGCGAGGCACGTTGCTTCGTTTCGCTGCGGGGCAGCCATTCGAAAGTCATGTAGTAATGATGGTCTGCGAGGCCCCTGATAAGTCAGATCGACTTGGCCTAATAACGATCAGTGGTTATAAGGCTGGGATCAACTGCTATGTTGTGTTTCCAAAGGAAACCTCACCCTATCATGTGTCGACTCGATGGCTAATCGACAACTGGCAGCTTTGGGTTTGGCCAGATGGTGATGTCCACGAAGTTGAAGTTCACGAGCCACTAAATGCGTTAGAGATCGAATAACAATAGACCCGGCCGCGGCCGGGTCTATTGTTTGTGGAGTGGTTCAATCCGGCGTGATGACGAGCCTGCCGTGCTCGACCTGGATCCTTACGCGCTGGCCGGGCGGGAAGCCGGCCTGTTCAAGCCACATGCCGGCGATGCGCAGCCACGGAAAAAACCTTGGTGTTCGCCAGGGCCTGCCGGGTTTCGGTGCGGGTCGCCAGCGCATGAGTTCCTGGACGGTGGCGTGACGCTCGGGATGAGCGTGCAATGCATTAAGATTGGCGTCAGCCATATCAACTCCTTGTCTGAGTTGGTTGTGGTCAGCGGGTCGTGAGTGTTTGCAGCACTCACGGCCCGCGCTTCTTTAAAGGTTCTCTCCTTCAGCTCGTCATGAGCCGGGTCATCTGCGAACGCTTGACCAGGCTGTCCATCAGGACGATCAGCGCCTGCTGATCCTCATCGGATAACGAATCCATCTGTTCATACAGCGCGTGCAGCCGCGGATTGTGAATGCGCGGCGCGGTGAGCGGCTCAAGGCCGACCAGCGCATCCACACTGGATTGCAGGACCTGGGCGATACGCACAACCGCATCGAGTTGCGGCAGCGAGGCCCCGCGTTCCCATCGGTTGTAGACACGTCGGTCTACTTCCAGCAGCTCGGCCAGACGCGTCTGCGTCATCTGCCGAGCTTCCCGCGCCTGGCGCAGGCGAGCGGCGAACTGCTCCATATCGTTCTCACATAACCAGAGATGAAGTGACGCGGTCATTGTAAGAACCCCTCTTTAGCAGCTCGCCTGATTGCTATATTGTAGTCTCCTGTTGATGCTACTACAATGTCTATTGACAGGTTTTAGCCAGAAGGACGACTCATGCCGCGCATTCCCGAAACCGAGCTGGAGAGACTGAAGCGCGAAGTGTCGCTGGTGCGGCTGATCGAGTCGCAGGGGCACGAGCTGAAGAAGCGCGGCCGCGACTGGGTGATGCGCTGCGTGTTCCACGACGAGGACACGCCGAGCCTGTCAGTGTCGGAGGCGAAGAACGTTTATCACTGCTTCGGCTGCAACGCGTCGGGCACGGTGCTGGACTGGGTGATGAAAACCCAGGGCGTGAGCCTGCCGCATGCGGTGCAGTTACTGCGTAACGATGCGCCGCTTGCGGGTGCGGAGAAAGTGGGCGTGAACCGTTCGCAGGCGCGGCACCTGCCTTCGTTAGCCGCGGGTTCTGATGAAGCGGTGCTGCTGCGCGAAGTGGCCGACACGTATCACGCCACCCTGAAACAGAGCCCGGAGGCGCAGGCGTATCTGACGCAGCGCGGACTGGTTCACGGTGAACTGATTGATACGTTCCGGCTGGGCTATGCGAACAAGAGCCTCACGTACCGGTTGCCGCCGGGGTACTCGAAGGAAGGCCGTGACGTGCGCGCTAAGTTGCAGCGGGTTGGCGTGTATCGCGAAAGCGGACACGAGCACCTGAACGGTTGCCTGGTGGTGCCGGTGATCGATCTGGAATCGGGCGATGTGCGGCAGATGTACGGGCGGCGGATTGCGCCGGGTCACAAGATCCCGGCGGGTCAGCCGAAGCACCTGTATCTGTCGTTACCGCTCGCCGGTGTGTGGAACGAAGTGGCGCTGGTTGCCAGCCGCGAGGTGATCGTGTGCGAAGCGCTGATCGATGCACTGACGTTCTGGTGTGCGGGGTATCGCAACGTGATCGCGGCATTCGGGGTGAACGGGTTCACGCAGGACCATTGGGCGGTACTGAAACGGCACGGCACGCAGCGGGTGTGGATCGCATACGACCGTGATGACGCGGGCAACGCCGCAGCGGAAAAGCTCGGAACGGAGTTGCGCGAGTCGGGCATCGAGACATGGCGTGTGCTGTTCCCGAAGGGAATGGACGCGAACGATTACGCGCGGAAGGTTGCGCCGGCGGACAGGAGCCTGGGCGTGCTGTTGCAGCAGGCCGAGTGGATTGGCAAGGGCAAGCGGCCAGCCGTGACGGCGACAGTTGAGCAGATGGCGTCTGATGAAGTGAAGGACGTTGAACCTGTCTCCTCTTTAGCTGCTATTGCTGTGCCAGGCGAAGCGGTTACACCAGCCACAGCGATGGCAGCTAAAGAAGAGGTGCAGCCCGCGTCGACGGACGAGCTCGACGTGAAGCAGACAGAAGGCGGCGAACTGCTGTTCACGTTTGGCGAGCGCGTATGGCGTATCCGTGGCTGGCAAAAGAACCTTGGTCCAGAACAGATGCGGGTGAATGCGCAGGTGCGGCGCGGCGATGCGTACCACGTGGACACGCTCGATGTGTATAGCGCGAAGGCTCGCGCGGTGTATCTGAAAACGGCGGCGATTGAGCTCGGCAACCAGGAAGACACGCTCAAGCGCGATCTCGGGCGCGTGCTGCTGAAGCTGGAGACGTTGCAGGAAGAAGCGATCCGCGCGACGCTTGCGCCGAAAGAAAAAGGCGTGACGCTGGACGCTGTTGAACACGCGGCAGCGCTGGACTGGCTGAAGGCGCCGGACCTGATTGCGCGGCTGGAAGCGGATATGGCGCGCTGCGGTGTTGTAGGCGAAGCGACGAATCTGCTGGCCGGGTATCTGTCGGCGGTGTCACGCAAGCTCGATGCGCCGCTCGCGGTGCTGATTCAATCGAGCAGCGCGGCTGGCAAGAGTTCACTGATGGATGCAGTGCTTGACCTGATGCCGGACGAGGAACGCATCCAGTACAGCGCCATGACCGGACAGAGCCTGTTCTACCTGGGCGAGACGGACCTGCAACACAAGATTCTGGCGATTGCCGAAGAGGAAGGCGTGCGTCAGGCGGCGTATGCGCTGAAGCTGTTGCAAAGCGACGGTGAGCTCACGATTGCATCGACGGGCAAGGATGAGGCGACGGGCAACCTGGTGACGAAGCAGTACCGCGTAAAAGGTCCTGTGATGCTCATGCTCACGACGACCGCGATCGACGTCGACGAGGAATTGCTGAACCGGTGTCTGGTGCTGACGATCAACGAGAGCCGCGAGCAGACGCGCGAGATTCACGCACGGCAGCGGGCGAAACAGACGCTCGAAGGGTTGCTGGCCGAGACGGACAAACAGCACATCGTTGAACTGCACCGCAACGCGCAGCGGCTGCTGAAGCCGGTTCACGTGGTGAATCCGTATGCAGAGCAGTTGACGTTCATGGACGACAAGACGCGCATGCGGCGCGATCACATGAAGTACCTGACGCTGATCCGCTCGATCGCGCTGCTGCACCAGTACCAGCGGCCACACAGGACGGTCACGCATCGCGGCGAGGCGCTGACGTACATCGAAGTCACGAAGGCCGATATTGCGCTGGCGAACCGGATCGCACACGAGGTGCTGGGACGCACGCTCGATGAATTGCCGCCGCAGACGCGGCGGCTGCTGACGATGGTTCAGGCGTGGGTCAACGAGCGATGCACGGCGACGGCGCAGAAGCAGAACGAATTCCGTTTTACGCGGCGCGACGTGCGCGAGGCGACACGCTGGGGCGATACGCAACTGAAGGTGCACCTGGCGCGGCTGGTGGAGCTTGAGTATGTGCTGACGCATCGCGGACTGCGTGGGCTCACGCATGAATACGAGTTGCGCTATGACGGGGTGGACGATGGCCGGCCGCACCTGATGGGCCTGCTTGAGCTGCAAACACTCGACAACGATGCAAACCGGTCGGGGCAAAACGAAGAGCGGTCGGGGTCCGGTCGGGTGGTGGGCGGGGGCCGGTCGGAGGTGATCGATCAGGGTCAAGGCCATGCGGTGCAAGGCATGGAGGCGGAACCGGTCGGGGTGAACGCAAACGCGTATATCGGAGAAAAGACGTGTGCCCCTTCTTTAGCCCGCGTTGTTGAGGGTGTGAATCATGGGTAAGCGCAAGTCAGTCGCGCCGCTGCCGGTGATCGGCCCGGTGAATGATCCGCAAAGCCTGTATTACCAGATGCGGCAGTACCTTGAATGGCAGCGGGTGCGCAACTACAGCGAGCGCACCGTGGAGAACCGCGAAAACAATCTGCGCCTGTTCATTACGTGGTGCGACGAGCGCGGCGTGACGCAGCCGCAGGAAGTGACGCGACCGATCCTCGAGCGGTATCAGCGGTATCTGTTCCTGTATCGCAAGCCCAACGGCGAAGCGCTCTCGGGTGGCAGTCAGGTAAAGCGGCTTGAGCCGATACGAGGCTGGTTCCGGTGGCTGATCCGCCATAACCGGATACTGGGCAATCCGGCGGCTGACCTGGAAATGCCGCGCGTGGAGAAGCGTCTGCCCAAGCACATCCTGAGTGCGGAGGAAGCCGAGCGGATTCTGAATGTGCCCGATGTGACGAGCGCGATGGGCTTGCGTGATCGGGCAATGCTGGAAACGCTCTACAGCACGGGCGTGCGGCGCTCGGAGCTCGTCGCGCTGAAGGTTCACGATATCGACCATGATCGCGGCACGCTGATGGTTCGCCAGGGCAAGGGCAAGCGCGACCGGCTGATTCCGATCGGCGCGCGTGCGCTGGCGTGGATCAGGAAGTATTTAAACGAGGCGCGTCCGCAGCTCATGCTGGGAGACGATGACCGGACGCTGTATCTGACGATCCAGGGCGAAGCGGTTCATATCAACACGTTGGGGCGGCTGGTGAACGGCTACATCAAGCAGTCGGGGCTTGAGAAAAGCGGTTCATGTCACCTGTTCCGTCACACGATGGCGACGCTGATGCTGGAGAACGGGGCCGATGTGCGGTTCGTGCAGGCGATGCTCGGACATGCTGACCTGAAGACGACGCAGATCTATACGCATGTGGCGATAGGGGCGCTGAAAGAGATCCACACGGCGACGCACCCGGCGCGACTGGAGCGTATGAGCGGCGTGCAACAGGAAAAGGTCACGCGGCTACGAAAGCACGAATACAGCGAGTTCAGCCGGAACATGTTCGGGATGGCGGAGGCACGAAAGCCGTTGGCCGAGGCGACGGTGGCCAACGACACGCCGGATAGAAGTGAAGAGTGATAGAGAGGAATGGAGGTGAAAGCGATGGCGAAGACGGTAGCAGAAAGACAGGCGGCATACAGGGCGAAGCGGTTACAGGCATGTGCTGATGGCAATGGCGAGCGGCGGCTGAATGTGTGGGTGAGCACGGGCGTTGCGCTGGGACTTGAGCGGCTCGCGCGCCGTTACGGCGTAACGAAACGGGACATGCTGGAGCGACTGGTGAAGACGGAAGACGATCGCGTGCTTGCGGGGATTGAACTCGACACACCGGAATGGGACGCGTACTTCGGTGCCCAGACCGGCATGCGCGTGACGGGCGGATAACGATCAGGCAATGATGGGCGTTACGCGGTAACGTCCATCGACACGAAAGCGGCCGGGACGCATCGGCAGGAAGTGAAGAACGTAAAAGGCAAGCGCGGCCTTGCGGCCGGAAACCTGGGGGGCCGGGGGTAAATGGGCCTGGGGCCCATTTAACATAACCGCTGGGAAATTAGCACCGTTTGGCGGGCCGTCATCGCGCCATGCGTTGCCTCTGCCGGCCCGCCAAACGGTGCTAATTTGCGTTATGTCTGGCGCCCCCGGCCCGCCGGGTGCGCGAGGCGCACACCAGTAAGTCAGGGCCATAAAACCGGCCAGAAACCTGGCGTACAAACAAAGCCAGGCATGGCGCTACGCGCAAGAAAAAGTCAGGGGCCGCGCCGCGGCCTGTCATGGTGTGAACCCCGCCCACCCGGCTGTCTGCTGCGCTCGGGCTGCGGCCGCAAGCGGCCTCCGCTCCGTGCTCGCAGCCTGCCTCCCCGTCTGCCCCCAAGGGGCTCCCCGAATGTGCCGTTACTGCGTAACGGAAAACAACCCCCCACACAAAAGCAAAAGCGTGCTTCGCATGCGGTGCAAGCCGCCGAGTCGTCTTGCACCGCATGTCCGAGCGTGTCAAACCGGTGGCCGTCAAGGCCAAGCCCTACGGGCGCTGCGCGGCCTTGACGGGGTTAGCGCCTTAAAAACATCCGCGAAATACGGTGCCTCGCGTTCAGCGTGGACGCAACACGACGGCCCAGTTCCGCCGGGTTTGCCGTCGCACTGCGTGCGCCGTCAAACCCGGCGGGATGAAGTTAGTTCGTGATGCGATGTAATTGAGATGGGAGGAATGTGTCCTCTGGCAGACTCGCGTCTTTAGACCAGAACCCGCGTCGGGGCAAAAAATTGCAGGCTCAGATCCGTGTCAGGCGAAATCCGTTTGCAAGTGGTTATTGCGTCGGGGCAAAACCGTTCTCGACAACGGAGTTCGTGTCGGGAGTTGGCAACTGGTCTGAGGGTGGCAGCGCGCGCGTGGCGATGCACACGGCAGGCGGTGCGCTGGTGGCCGGACTCGGCGGCGGCAATGCGTTGGGCGGCGCCGCGGGTGCGGCGACGTCGGCGGTACTGGCGGGGAACCTGAACGGCATCAGCAATGCGGTTCACGATGCAAACCCAACTGGCGACGCCGACGCGAATCGCATGCTGGGCAACATCCTGGCCAATGCGCTAGCCGGAAGCGCGGGCGCACTCGTAGGCGGAAATTCCGGTGCATTTGCGGGGGCGAACGAGGATCTGTACAACCGTAGTACTTCGTGCAACGGCGCTCACTGCGATGACAGCAATGCGATCGGCAAACGGAGCGATACAGCCGATGCGTTCAGAATCGATCTGGTGTCGCAGGCGTGCGGTGCGGGCGCGCAGTGTAGTGAGGCGGTGATTCAGGTCGCGATTCAGGCGCAGAGTGCGAATGCAGATGCGGCCTCGGCGAACATGCAGACGGCGGCGGCGTATGGTGCACCAGTTGGTGTGCTGGCGTTGATCGGACCGCAAGCGGTGGCGGCTGCTGCACTGGCCGGTGGATTTGATTATTGGGGCGATGCTGTCAGTTACGCAATGGGCCTGTCGAGAGACAAGCCGGACTTTACGAAGTCATACACTACGGGCGTGATAAATGGGGCTCTTTATCCATTTGCCATTGCAGACACGGCGATTGCCGGCATGGGAACTGCCGGAAAGGTTGCGGCCAATGGCTACAATGCCATCGTGGCAGGAACTGGTGCGTTTGGTTCGGCAGCGGTTACTCACCAAGCTAGCCCCGATGCATCTGGTGGATTTGCTGCTGGTTCTGCTGCTGCGGGCGGGGCGACGAAGGTTCTGTTCCCTGGCACTCTGGGTAACTTACTCAATAACGTGATCCAAGGTTTAAGCGGCCCATTCCAGAATGCTATTACGCAACATAAATGACACGGTCTAAAGATGCGCAAGCCAAGCTTCGCGCGCTCATGAAACGAGCTTTAATAGCCTACTCGGGTGCGGTAGGGATTGTAGTCTTTGCGCTTGCTATTTCGATTGGGCACGGTGCAGGCCTGAAGCCTCTTCTGATACTGATGCCGCTGTTTTTTATTCTGTTTGGAGGCGTCACGTATCAGCTCATCAAGGAGTTGCGTGAGCTAAAGAAGAACAAAGGCGAATAACAGCAAACCCGGCCGCAGCCGGGTTTGCTGTTATAGGTGTCATTCATTTCCGTCTGCTGAGTCGTTGCCGTGTGCAGGAGGCTGCTCCGATCGCGACGGCGGAAGCGCTTGACGTGAAACAGACGGAAGGCGGTGAACTGCTGTTCACGTTTGGGGAGCGCGTATGGCGTATCCGTGGCTGGCAGAAGAACCTCGGACCGGAACAGATGCGCGTGAACGTGCATCGACAACGGCGGGCGTGTCGGGTGCGTGTGTTCTGAACATCGCGAGCGTGCAGGACACGATGTCGAGCGCGGCGCATCAGGAGAGCACGGGCGGTGGATTTGCGATCAGCCAGGGTGGCGGTACCGCTCCAACGCCTGGCGGAGCGTGGTTCGCTCAGCTTCCGTACGATCGACGTACGCCCCGCTGTCCATTTCCGACTCCACCCGCCTCGCCCATTGCTGCGCTTGCTGCTTCGTATCGAACGACCGATAGACGGGTTCGTAACCGCGTCGGCGGACCTCGGCGCGCCAGTACGCGCCGCGCTGACTGATGTATGCCATTTCCAGACTCCCATGCGAAAGGATTTAGATCGCTTGGTCTGGATTCTTCCGTTCCGGCAGTTTTCCGGCAAAGGCCAGTTTTTGACGCCTGCACGCGCCGGCTACAGGCGAAAAAAAAGCACCACGATCGCTCGTAAGTGCTTGATTTCCTACTGCTAAATTCGGTGGTGGGGCGTGAGTGACTCGAACACTCGACCTACGGATTAAGAGTCCGCTGCTCTACCAACTGAGCTAACGCCCCCAACAGAAGCGAAATTATGCAGTAACTTTCCGAACTTGCCAAGCCCCTTTAGCAGATTTCTTAAAAAATCTGAGGACCACGACCCGGCATCAGCGCTGCTAGCGGCCCCGCACAGGGAAGGCGCGCGCTTCATCGTCCCGGTATCATGTCGCGGATATCTGCCGCACGAACCGTCGCGCGGCTTTCGACCGGGGACCGCCATGGATGACAAAGAGATTACCGCGCTGCTCGACCGCATTCTCGCCCCGTGGGTCCGCTCGCTCACGCTGACCCCGGTCAAGGTCGACGAAGAAAGTGCGACTTTGCGCCTGCCGTTTTCCGGCGGGCTGCGCCATTCGGGCGGCGTGATCTGCGGCCAGGTCTTCATGGCGGCCGCCGACACGGCCATGATCGTCGCGATTGCTGCCGCGCTGGGCGGCTTCAAGCCGATGAGCACCGTCTCGCTCAACATCAGTTTCATGCGCGCCGTCCGCAACGGCGACGTGCTGATCACCGCGCGCGTGCTGCGCATGGGCCGCAATCTCGTGTTCGGCGAGGTCGAGTTATTCGACGATGCCGGCAACATGGCCGTCCACGCCACCACCACCTACGCGCTGCTCGACTGAGGCCCGAAACAGGCCCGCAAGCTGCATTAGAGGAAAAAGCCAAGATGTTCGATCAGGTCGTATTCGCCGGCGGCGGCAATCGCTGCTGGTGGCAGGCGGGATTCTGGGACGTGGTGCAGCCGGAGCTGGATATCCGTCCGCGCGTCATCGCTGGCATTTCGGCCGGCGCCGCCACCGCGTGCATGCTCTACACGCGCGATTCCGACTGGGTCATGCGCTATTACCAGGACGCGCTGCGCCACAACACCCGCAATGCGTACTGGGGCAATCTGCTGCGTGGCGAATCGGTTTTTCCGCATTACCGGATCTACCGGCAGGCGCTGCTCGACATCTACAGCGACAAATTCTCCACGCTCGCCGACGCGCCCGAAATCCGCATCGGAGTGTCGCACCTGCCACGCTGGCTTGGCGCGCGAAGCGCGGTCGCCGCAGGCCTGATCGCGTACAACATCGAGAAATACGTGCGCAAAACGCTGCATCCGACGCTGGGTCAGACGCTCGGCTTTCATCCGGAATTCGTGCGCGCGCAGGATTGCGCGACGGTCGAGGATCTCGCCGATCTGATTCTGCAATCATCGAGTACGCCGCCGTTCACGCCGGTTTTGCGGCGCAACGGCAGACCGGTGCTGGATGGCGGGATGGTCGACAACGTGCCGGTCGGCGCGCTCGACGCCGAGGCGCCCGGCAACGTGCTGGTGATGGTCACGCGTCTTTATCCGCGGCCGCAGATGTTCGTCGTGCCGCACGGCGTGCAGCAACGGCTCTACGTGCAGCCGTCGCGCAAGGTGCCAATTTCGAGTTGGGATTACACCAGCCCGTCGCAGATGGTGCACGCGTATAACCTCGGCCGCGTCGACGGCGAGGCCTTTCTGGAACGCATGCCTGATCTGCTTGAAGCCGGTGCGCACGAAGCTCGCTGAGGTGAGCGGCAGCGGCGTGGTTTCTAAAAGCGTTGCGTGGCTCGCGGCCTCGCGCCAAAGGAAGTGGCGCGCAGATCGAAGCCTGACGCAATCGCGAGTGGTCAGCGCGGGTGCTTTACCGAAAATTGCAGTCGGAGTCTAGCGCAGACGCTTAACGTCGGCGCCCGCCCTGCAACGCTTCCGGATTCGCCACGCTGACCGTATCGCCGGCGTCGAAAGCCAGAATGTTCTGGAATGCCGCGGTGAAATACAACTCGTAGCTCTCGCGTTCCACGTAGCCGATGTGCGGCGTGCAGATCACATTTTCCATGCGCAACAGGCTGTAGCCCTGCAGAATCGGCTCGCTTTCGTAGACATCGATCGCGACCATCCCCGGTCGGTTGTGCGACAGCGCGTTCACCAGCGCATTTTCGTCGAGCAGTTCGGCTCGGCTCGTGTTCACGAGCAACGCGGTCGGCTTCATCCGCATCAGGTCTTCCTGCTTGACGATGCCGCGCGTGTCGTCATGCAGACGCAGGTGCAATGACAGCACATCGCTCTGCTCGAACAGCGCCTCACGACTCTCGGCCACGTCATACCCGTCCGCGCGCGCCGCTTCGCGCGAATGCTCGCGGCCCCAGATCAGCACGTTCATGCCGAAGGCCTTGCCGTATCCGGCAACCAACCGGCCGACTTTGCCGTAACCCCAAATCCCCAGGGTCTGACCGCGTAACACCTGGCCCAAACCGAAGTTCGGCGGCAGCGCCGATGTCTTCAAACCGGATTGCTGCCAGGCCCCTTGCTTAAGGTTTGCTACGTATTGCGGAATCCGCCGCTGAGCGGCCATGATGAGGGCCCAGGTCAGTTCGGCCGGCGCGATCGGCGAGCCGCTGCCTTCCAGCACGGCAATGCCACGCTCGGTACAGGCTGCCAGGTCGATATGGCTGGAAACTTTGCCAGTCTGACTGATCATGCGCAAACGCGGCAACTTGTCGAGTAGTTGCGAGCTGATGCGGGTGCGTTCGCGAATCAGGACCAAGGCGTCGACTTCGGAAAGACGGCTCGCCAGTTGGCCGAGACCGCGGACGGTGTTGTTGAAGACCTTGACCTCATGGTCGGCCAGCAGTTGAAAGCAGTCGAGCTTGCGGACGGCGTCCTGGTAATCGTCGAGGATGGCAATCTTCATGGTATGTGTCTTGCGGCGCACCGTAGCGGTGCGGAACGGAGTGTTATGCTGACTGTCCCACCATGTGACCTAGGTCACATGCCGGTCTGGCTGGATACCTTAACGTAGAAGCTGCCGCGAAGAACGGCAGCCCCACGGCAAGGCCGATTGACATCGTTTTTAACAGTTTGTTGCGTGTTGAGGCAAGTCGCTTTACAGACGGTTGCAGACGACCGTCGGCGGACACCTCCGCGCAACATGCTGGGTGGCCCATGATGACCTGCACAATTGCGCGTCGGCATGTAGAAATGCCGGCGCGATGAATTGAACGCCTCTCGCATGCAGCGTCGCTGGGCTTGTACCGTTTTTCTATTGGCTTTCAAAACGGAGACAGGTCGATGAATCATCCCTCATTCGAAGGACAGCCCACTATCGAGGCGTCCGCAGGGGCACCCGAGTGGGTCAAACACCGAAAACTGATTG
Organism: Paraburkholderia sp. GAS348; assembly: GCF_050434205.1. NCBI lineage: Bacteria > Pseudomonadati > Pseudomonadota > Betaproteobacteria > Burkholderiales > Burkholderiaceae > Paraburkholderia > Paraburkholderia sp. GAS348. The sequence continues at coordinate 259,771 of NZ_JBNPVT010000008.1, read as the reverse complement.
ACTGGGTCCAGCGCGTTGCCGCCAAGACCAAACCCGATCGAATTGTCTGGTGCGACGGTTCGCAGGAAGAGTACGACCGCCTGTGTGCCCTGATGGTCGAAGCTGGCACCCTCAAGAAGCTCAATCCCGCCAAACGTCCCAATTCCTATCTCGCATGGTCGGATCCGTCGGACGTAGCGCGCGTCGAAGACCGCACGTTCATCTGCTCCAAGCGCCGTGAAGATGCCGGGCCAACCAACAACTGGATCGAACCGGCTGAGATGCGCTCGACGCTCGACGGCCTGTTCGACGGCGCCATGCGCGGCCGCACCATGTACGTGGTGCCGTTCTCGATGGGGCCGCTCGGTTCGCCGATCGCGCACATCGGCGTCGAGTTGAGCGACAGCCCCTATGTGGCCACCAACATGCGCATCATGACGCGCATGGGCCGCAAGGTGTACGAGGTGCTGGGCGAAGACGGCGAGTTCGTGCCGTGCGTGCATTCGGTCGGTGCGCCGCTCGCCGCGGGAGCGAAAGATGTGTCGTGGCCGTGCAACGACACCAAATACATTGTCCATTTCCCCGAATCGCGCGAAATCTGGAGCTACGGCTCGGGCTACGGCGGCAATGCGCTGCTTGGCAAGAAGTGCTTCGCGCTGCGCATTGCGTCGACGATGGGCCGCGACGAAGGCTGGCTCGCCGAACACATGCTGATTCTTGGCGTGACGTCGCCGCAAGGGCACAAACATCATGTCGCGGCGGCGTTTCCGTCGGCTTGCGGCAAGACCAATTTCGCCATGCTGATTCCGCCGGCAGGCCTGAACGGCTGGAAAATCTCCACGATCGGCGACGATATTGCCTGGATCAAGCCGGGTAAGGACGGCCGTCTGTACGCGATCAACCCGGAGGCGGGCTATTTCGGCGTGGCACCGGGCACGAGCGAAAAGACCAACTTCAACGCGATGGCCACGCTGAAGGAAAACGTCATCTTCACGAACGTCGCGCTGACCGACGACGGCGACGTCTGGTGGGAAGGCATGACCGACGAGCCGCCCGCTCACCTGATCGATTGGCAGGGCAAAGATTGGACGCCGGCAAGCGCGAAAGAGAGCGGCCGCAAGGCAGCGCATCCGAATGCGCGTTTCACGGCGCCGGCTTCGCAATGTCCGTCGATCGACGCCGACTGGGAGAACCCGGCGGGCGTCGCGATCGACGCGTTCATTTTCGGCGGCCGCCGCTCGACCACCGTGCCCCTCGTCACCGAAGCGCGCAACTGGGTCGAAGGTGTCTACATGGCGGCGACCATGGGCTCGGAAACAACCGCGGCGGCGGCGGGGCAGCAAGGCGTGGTGCGCCGCGATCCGTTCGCGATGCTGCCGTTCTGCGGTTACAACATGAGCGACTACTTCGGGCACTGGCTGAAAACCGGCGAGCGTCTCGAGAAGCTGAGCGCGAAGCTGCCGAAAATCTTCTGCGTCAACTGGTTCCGCAAGGGCGCGGACGGCAAGTTCGTCTGGCCGGGCTTCGGCGAGAACATGCGTGTGCTGAGCTGGATGGTCGGGCGCATTGAGGGCAACGCGCAAGGTGAAGAACACGCGTTCGGCGTGTCGCCGCACTATGAAGACATCGACTGGAGCGGCCTCGATTTCAGCCGCGAGCAATTCCAGCAGGTGATTTCTGTCGACGACGCAGCCTGGCGCGACGAACTCAAGCTGCACGCCGCGCTGTTTGACACATTGCAGCAAGGCCTGCCGCCGGCTTTGACTGAGGCAAAACGCGCGCTTGAGGGGAAACTCGCTGCCTGATTAGGTGAGTATTCACTTCGCATGAAAGCCGCCTTCGGGCGGCTTTTCGTTTCCGGTCCGACCCCGCATTGCGATCTTTTCTGATTTCGCAATGCTGAAGCGACCGTTGCATCTGTTCGAACAAAAAAGACAGTGCAAGCTGCGGCGCACTAGATTGTTACTCTTGTGGGAACAATCGAGGCTCCCGCCCTACACTGTGGAGCACACTGGCACAAATATCGACAATATTTCCGCTTTTGAGGGCAACTTCTGCACGATTTCGCGAGTCGTAGGAGAATTCGAAGTTCGCTTCACTGGTTTTCACTAATTGTCAGGAAGCAGTAACACGGCAGGAGTTGTCTTATGGATCATTTGCAGTCGATGCGAGTTTTCGTCAAAGTGGCGGATCTCGGCAGTTTTGCCCGCGCTGCAAGCGCGATGGATATTTCCAACGCAGTCGCCACCCGTCACGTTGCCGATCTCGAAGGCCGTCTTGGTACGCGGCTGCTCAATCGCACAACCCGCAGCTTGTCCCTGACCGAATCCGGTCAGGTTTATCTCGAGCGTGCGCGCCAGATTCTCGACGAACTGGAAGACGTCGAGCAGATGGTGGTCGCGCGCAATCACGAACCCGTCGGCACGTTGCGCATAGTCGCACCGGTCGTATTCGGGTTGCATAATCTCGCGCCCGTGCTGCAAACGTACGCGGAGCGCTATCCGAAAGTCATTCCCGATGTCACGCTGGTCGACCGTCAAGTCGATCTGGTCGAAGAAGGTTTCGACGTGGGCGTGGTGGTCACGCGGCAGATGCGCAGCGCGAGCATTGTCACGCGGCGGTTGACCACCGGTTGCATGACGGTGTGTGCGACGCCCGCGTATCTGGAAAAACACGGCACGCCCACGCGGCCCGAGCATTTGCTCAGGCACCCGTGCCTGAGCTTGCCGTCCGAGTATTGGGGCGACGAGCGTGTGTTCACGGGTTCGGAAGGCGAAGTCCGCGTGCGTCCATCCAACGTGATCGTGGCTAACAACACGGAAATGCTGCGGCAGTTCGCGTTGCTCGGCATGGGCATCGCGATTTTGCCGAGCTATCTGATCGGCCGCGACATGACGCGCGGCAGGCTCGTGCGTTTGCTTGGCGATTTCCGTTTGCCGCAGGTCGAGATCAACATCGCGTATCCGAGCCGCCGTCACTTGCCGGCAAAGGTGCGTACGTTTATCGATCATCTGGTCGAGCATTTCAGCCAGACGCCGAATAGTCTGCTCGGCGAGCAGTGGATCAAGGACGGCCTTGGCAGGCCTGCTACGCCCACGGCGCTCGATTCGGCGGATCCCATGCCACCGGAAGCGTTCGATGGCGCTGAGCCGCTGTCACGGCTGCTGGATAGCGAGTTATCGCCGGTGCCTAAGACTTTGGCAAAGACGAATCGTCCAAGGCCCGCCGCGCTGTCGCCGCTGTAACGACCCGGGCGAGGGTGCCGGCAGCGCTTGAGGTCAGCGCAGTCTGGCCGACAAATAAAAAGGCGCAGTCACGAAAGTGACTGCGCCTTTTTTCAGGCAAGTTCGAAGCTGGCCGGAAGCTGAATACCCATCCGGCCCATGCGCCCGATTTACGAGCCCGTCTTGCGCGCGACCGTTTTCTTGGCCGGCGCCTTCTTGACGGCAGCGGTCTTCTTCGCAGCCGCAGTCTTCGTAGCGGGTGCTTTCTTGGCCGCGACCTTCTTGGCCGGCACCGCCTTCACGGCGACCGGTGCATCTTCGTCATCCGACTCCGGCGCTGCCTTGGCCGCCGCCTTAGCCGCCGCAGTCTTCGCCGCCGTCTTGGCTGACGGCTCTTTCTTCTCGAATTCGAAGCCGATCTTGCCGTCGTTCTGCTTGACGAGGAACGCCTTGAAGTTGCGGCCGGTACGTGACGACTTGAAGTTCGTCAGCAGGTCGGTGCGCCCTTCCTCGAGCAATTTCGCCATCTGCTCACGCGCGATTTCCTGCTGCAGAATCACCTTGCCCGAGCGGAAGTCGCAAGTTTTCGGGTTTGCAACCGAGTTCTCGCAGACATAGCTCATGCCGTGTTCGAACACGCGGCCCTTGCACTTCGGGCACGCGCCGACCGCCTGCTGGTCGGAGAAGTCAGGCGGTTCGCCATCTTCGCCGCCCGAGTCCTGACCGAAGTCGAATTCGAGCTTGTAGTTCTTGATCTCGTCGTCGAGCGAGAGCTTCAAGATCGCCGAGAACGGGCGGCCCATCTTGCTGCGGAAACCCGACAGCGGTCCGATCGTCTTGTTCTGCAGGAGCTCTTCAACTTCCGGAATTTCGAACTGACGTCCGCCCGGAATCTTGGAGATCGAGAACTCGCACTTCGAGCATGCGAAGCGCCGGTAATTTTCCTTTACCTGACCGCCGCAATTCGGACACGGCGTCTGCAACGTCGCGTAATCGCCCGGGATCGTGTCGGAATCGTACTCTTTCGCGCGCTTGACGATGGTCTGCGTCATGCGGGCGATTTCCTGCATGAACGCGTCGCGCGGCAGGTTGCCACGTTCCATCTGCGAGAGCTTGTATTCCCACTCGCCGGTCAATTCCGGTGCGGTCAATTCCTTGACGCCGAGGCCGCGCAGCAGTGTCATCAACTGGAACGCCTTGGCGGTCGGAATCAGATCGCGGCCTTCGCGGATCAGATACTTTTCACCGAGCAGCCCTTCGATAATGGCGGCGCGCGTGGCCGGCGTGCCGAGACCCTTGGCAGCCATGGCTTCGCGCAATTCGTCGTCTTCGACGAGCTTGCCTGCGCCTTCCATTGCCGACAGCAAGGTCGCTTCGTTGTAACGTGCGGGCGGTTTCGTCACCAGTTGCTGGGCGGCGATCTTGTCCGTCTTGACCTTCTCGTCTTTTTGCACCGGCACGAGGTTCGCGTCTTCACCGCCGATTTCGCGGCCGTAGATCTGCAACCAGCCCGGTTCGACCAGTACCTTGCCTTCGGTCTTGAAGTGATGGCCGACCACTTCCGTGATCCGCGTCGTCACACGAAATTCGGCGGCCGGGAAGAATACCGACAGGAAGCGCTTCACCACCAGGTCGTAGAGCTTCTGTTCCGGTTCGGACAGATTCTTCGGCGCCTGCAGCGTGGGGATGATTGCGAAGTGGTCGCTGATCTTCGAGTTGTCGAAGATGCGCTTGTTCGGCTTCACCCAGCCCTTGTCCAATACCTGCTTGGCAAACGGGAGATAGTTGTTGCTCTCCTTGAGCATGCCCAGCGTTTCCTTGACCGTATCCATATAGTCTTCCGGCAACGCGCGTGCGTCGGTCCGGGGATAGGTCAGCACCTTGTGCTTTTCGTACAGCGCCTGAGCGAGGCCAAGTGTGTTCTTGGCCGAAAAGCCGAAGCGGCCGTTGGCTTCACGCTGCAAGCTGGTCAGGTCGAACAGCGCCGGCGACAGTTGCGTGGACGGCTTCGATTCTTCGGTCACCGTGCCGATCTGGCCACGGCAGGCCGCGACGATCGTCTCAGCCGCGGGCAGCGCCCACAGCCGCGAATCGCGTTTTTCCGGATCGAACTCGTCGCGCTTAAATTTCGGATCGAACCAGCGGCCCTCGTAGAAACCGGCCGCACAGACGAACTCCGCCTTCACTTCCCAATAATCGCGCGGCACGAAGCGGCGAATCTTTTCTTCGCGCTCGACGACGATCGACAGCGTCGGCGTCTGCACCCGGCCGACCGTGGTCAGGAAGAAGCCGCCGCCCTTGCTGTTGAACGCGGTCATGGCTCGCGTGCCGTTGATGCCGACCAGCCAGTCCGCTTCCGAGCGGCAGCGCGCTGCATCGGCGAGCGGCTGCATTTCCTCGTCGCTACGCAGACGGGCAAAGCCGTCGCGGATCGAGCCGGCTGTCATCGACTGAAGCCACAGGCGCTGTACTGGCTGCTTGGCTTTCGCGTGCTGCGCGATCAGGCGGAAAATCAGCTCGCCCTCGCGCCCCGCGTCACATGCGTTAATCAGGCGGTCGATGTCTTTACGCTTGAGCAGCTTGGTCAGCACCTTCAGGCGCGACTCGCTCTTGGCGATCGGATTCAGATCGAAATGCGGCGGAATGACGGGCAAGTTGGCGAAACTCCACTTGCCGCGTTTGACTTCATAGTCTTCCGGCGCGGCGATTTCCAGCAAGTGGCCGACTGCCGAGGAAAGGACGTAGTCGTCGCTTTCGTAGTATTCGTCATGCTTGGTAAAACCGCCCAAAGCGCGCGCGATGTCGTTCGCGACGGAAGGCTTTTCGGCGATGATCAGTGCTTTGGACATGACTCGATGTGAGGTTGGTAGATGCGGGTTGATGGCCTTGAGTGCGCTTAATTAGCGCGACCCTCGTTTGCGACCTTTGCGACCCAATAACGACCGCTTTATAGCACACGGCGCGAGAGCGGCGTGTCAAGTGCCATAAAAAGCGCGCCATGATAATTGCGCGCTCAGTAACTGGGCAAGCTGCGGAAAACGCGCCGTGTACCGCTTGCAACGCCCGTTCCGCAAGGTTCAGCGGCCGGTGGCCACGTTCACGCGGCGGCCAGCGCAGGCCGCAATTTGGGCGCGCCGCTGACGCCGGGCACGGCCGTCAGATCGGACAACATCCGCTCCACAATCGCCGCCTGCGGCAAAACCGTGCCAAAAAAACGTGTCGTTACCGAGTCTTCGATCAGGATGGTCGGGAAATTTTCGACATCCAGATCGTCGAAGCGGTCCGCATGGGTTTCGATGTCGATCCATGCGAAACAGATCTCCGGATGCTTATCCGCCAGCCGGTCGAAGGCATCCCGATACTCACGGCAGGTCCCGCACCACTCCGCGCACAGGCAGGCAACGAACAGCGTGTCGGGTTCGTTGACGCGCTCGGCAATCCGGTCGTGGTCGGTGTCGAGATTCAGCGCGGGCATGATGGTTCCTTACGTACTTTTGTCAGGTGCTTTGGCGCGAATGTAGCATGGCCGATCTCGAATCGTGATCAACCCTGGTCAATGCGGGGTCAGCTGCGGGTCGTTCGCGTGAAGCGGCCGCCGGGCAGCGCGGTCACCTGGCCGGCGAGTTCGAGTTGCAGCAGCGTGTTTTGCAATGCCGCGCCCCCCATCTCGGTACGGGTGGCAAGAATTTCAAGCGTGGCGGGGGCATGGCCGAGTGCGTCGAGGAGTTGCAGCGCTTCGGTGCTCATGGCCGGCGGTGCTGTGGGCGAAGTAGGCGTTGCTACCGCCGGCTTGGCGAAGCCCAGTTCCTCCAGCACCTCATCGGGCGTTTCCACCAGCTTGGCGCCCTGCTTGATGATTCGATGACAACCGCGCGATAGAGGCGCGTGGATCGAGCCGGGCAATGCGAAGATATCGCGCCCCATTTCATTGGCGAGCCGAGCTGTGATCAGCGAGCCCGAGCGCATGGCGGCCTCGACGATCACAACTCCGCTGACGAGGCCTGCGATCAAGCGGTTACGCTGCGGAAAATTGGCGGCGCGCGCCGGCGTGCCCAGCGGCCATTCCGAAAGGATTGCACCTTGCGCCGCAATTTGCCGCGCCAGCGCGTGATGGGCGGCTGGGTACACGAGGTCCGCGCCGGTGCCGATCACCGCCACCGTGCCACCGACACCTTCCAGCCCGCCCCGATGCGCGGCACCGTCGATACCCAGCGCCAGCCCCGACACGATCGTGACGCCGGCCTGCGAAAGCTCGCGCGCGAAGCGCTCCGCGTCTTCAACGCCTTGCGGTGTCGCGCTGCGGCTGCCCACCAGGGCGACCGCCCTCGTGTGCAGTCGATCCAGCCGGCCCTTTATATATAGCAGCGGCGGCGGATCGGGCATGGTCAGGAGCGCGGGCGGGTAGGCCGGGTCGTCGAGTGTCGCCACGTGGTTGCCGGGCAGCTCGCGCCATGCGATTACCGCCTCGAGTTGCGTGTCGAATTCTGGGCTGGGCGGTGCCAGCACAGCGCGCGCCGTAGTCTCGCCCGCGATCTCGGCAAGTGCCTCGGGTGATTGATTGAAAATCGCTTCCGGCAGTCCAAAAGCGCTCAGCAGTAAACGCAGCGCAGCGGGTTTCAGCCCCGGCGCGAGCGAAAGCCGCAGCCATGCGGCGAGTTCAATATCGGTTGCGGGCAAGGTACGCATTGAAAGTCGATCCTCCTATAGAGCCAGCGGGCAAGCGGGCGCCATGCTAAAATTTTCATCATCCGAAATAACCGCAGCGCCGCGCCCACCCGCGCGGGCTCGTCGTTTAGCGCACGTGGCGCGTCGAATCGAACCGGTTCGACACCCTCTATCGTCTGCGTAACGCGATGCGCCCACAACCTGGCCGAATGGCCAACGCTAGCCTTCCACCGGTCAGCGGCGCCTACAAAACACACTCAAGATCATGGCTTTACTGAACATTCTCAATTACCCGGACAAGCGGCTGCACAAGATTGCGAAGCCGGTCGAAGTGGTCAACGACCGTATCCGCCGGCTCGTCGCCGACATGGCCGAAACGATGTATGCCGCGCCCGGCGTCGGCCTCGCGGCGACCCAGGTGGACGTGCATGAACGCGTGGTCGTGATCGACGTGTCGGAAACGCACGACGAACTGCTCGCTTTCATCAACCCGGAAATCATCTGGTCGAGCGACGAGAAGGAGGTGTCGGAAGAGGGCTGCCTCTCGGTGCCGGGCATTTACGACAATGTCGAGCGCGCCGAGAAAGTGCGCGTGCGGGCGCTGAACGAGAAGGGCGAAACCTTCGAGCTGGATTGCGAAGGGTTGCTGGCCGTGTGCATTCAGCACGAAATGGATCACCTGATGGGCCGCGTGTTCGTCGAGTACCTGTCGTCGCTGAAGCAGACGCGCATCAAGAGCAAGATGAAGAAGCTCGCCCACGCGATGTAATGCGCGTCCACCTCGCCTACCGCCCCCCTTCATGAGTCATTCGTTGCGCGTCATCTTCGCCGGTACGCCGGAGTTCGCCGCGGCCGCGCTGGCCGCGATCCACAGTACCGGTTTTCCGGTGCCGCTCGTGCTGACCCAGCCCGACCGGCCTGCGGGACGCGGGATGAAACTGCAGGCAAGTCCGGTAAAGCGCTACGCACAGGAGCATGAGCTTGCCGTGGCGCAGCCGCCTTCGCTGCGCCGCACCGGCAAATATCCTGCTGAAGCCGTAGCTGCGATCGACCAGTTGCGCGCCACGCCCCACGACGTGATGGTGGTGGCTGCCTATGGTCTGATCCTGCCGCAGGAGGTGCTCGATATTCCGCGGCTGGGCTGCATCAACATTCACGCATCGCTGTTGCCGCGCTGGCGCGGCGCCGCGCCGATCCACCGCGCGATCGAGGCGGGCGACGCTGAAACCGGCATCACGTTGATGCAGATGGACGTCGGCCTCGACACCGGCGCGATGATCTCCGAAGCACGCACACCGATTTCCGCCGACGACACCACGGCCACCCTCCACGACCGTCTCGCACAAGACGGTGCGAGGCTGATCGTCGAAGCGCTGATCGAACTCGAGCGCAGCGGCAAGCTGGCGGCAACGCCGCAACCGGCGGACGGCGTGACTTACGCGGAAAAGATCGGCAAGCACGAGGCTGCGCTTGACTGGCGCAAGCCGGCCGCAGTTCTGGCGCGCCAGGTGCGCGCGTTCGACCCGTTCCCCGGTGGCGTGGGCACGCTGGAAGACGGCACGTCGATCAAAATCTGGGCGGCGGTCCCGGTCGAGGCGCAAGGCAGCGGCACGCCCGGCACGGTCGCCGACGTCTCCCCCGAAGGCGTCGTGGTTGCCTGTGGTGACGGCGCTTTGCGTCTCACTCAACTGCAAAAACCCGGCGGCAAGCGCTTGCCGGTGCGCGAATTCCTGGCCGGCGCGGCGCTGGCCGCGGGTCAGCGTTTCCAGCTTCCCGAAGCCAAATAACCGCCTTGCGCAACCCTTGAACATCGTCCGTTCGGACGGTGTTCAAGGGTCCCGCCGCAAGCCTGCGGCGCGTTAGAATCCTCCATGCAACGGCCCGCGTTTAGAGGATCCCCATGTTTGGCATCACCCATTTCGAGTTTTTTGTCGTCGCGGTCTTTCTGCTGAACGTGACGCCCGGTCCCGACACGGCTTACATCGTCGGGCGCAGCGTCGCTCAGGGCCGGGGCGCAGGCCTGATGTCCGCGCTCGGCATCTCCGCCGGTTGCTGCGTTCATTCGCTTGCTTGCGCGTTCGGCTTGACGGCGCTGCTGGCCGCTTCGGCCGCTGCGTTCACGGTCATCAAGTTCGTCGGCGCCATTTATCTGATCTATCTCGGCGTGCGCCTGATTTTCGCCAAGCCGGAGGTAGACCAGGCGGTGGGCGAAGCGCGCGCGGCCGGCGCGCCGAAATCGTTGCGTCAATTGTTCCTGCAAGGCTTCTGGACCAATGTGCTGAACCCCAAGGTCGTGCTGTTCTTCGTGTCGTTCTTTCCGCAATTCGTCACAACGGGCAGTGACCATAAGGCGCTGGCGTTCCTTACGCTCGGCGTGGTGTTCGTCGTGATGAGCATGATCTGGAACAGTTTTGTCGCGTGGATTGCCGGCAGCGTGACCCGCCGTTTCTCCGGCAAGCCGTCGGTGAAGAAGTGGCTGGACCGCGGCGTCGGCAGCGCGTTTGTCGGCTTGGGCATCAAGCTCGCCACCGCATCAAGATGATTGAATTTTCCTCACGCGCCCATATCTAACATTTCGCTTACAATCGGCCGCCGCGATCGTGCGGCGCAGATATGAACCCGCGTTAGGGCAAGGAGTTGCAGACATGTTCAATTGGGTCAAAACCGCGATGTTGATGGCCGCGATCACGGCCCTTTTCATCGTGATCGGCGGGATGATCGGCGGGTCGCGCGGCATGACGATCGCGCTCGTGATCGCGCTTGGGATGAATTTCTTTTCGTACTGGTTCTCGGACAAGATGGTCCTGCGCATGTACAACGCGCAGGAAGTCGACGAAAACAGTGCGCCGCAGTTCTACCGCATGGTGCGCGAACTCGCCACCCGCGCCAATCTGCCGATGCCGCGCGTCTACCTGATCAACGAAGACGCGCCGAACGCGTTCGCTACCGGCCGCAATCCGGAGCATGCGGCCGTCGCCGCCACCACCGGCATCTTGCGCGTGCTGTCCGAGCGCGAAATGCGCGGCGTGATGGCGCACGAACTGGCGCACGTGAAGCACCGCGACATCCTGATCTCCACGGTTTCGGCGACCATGGCGGGCGCCATTTCCGCACTGGCGAACTTCGCGATGTTCTTCGGCAGCCGCGACGAAAACGGCCGTCCCACGAACCCGATCGCGGGCATCGCTGTTGCGTTGCTCGCGCCGATTGCCGGTGCGCTGATTCAGATGGCGATCTCGCGTGCCCGTGAATTCGAAGCCGATCGTGGCGGCGCGCAGATTTCCGGCGATCCGCAGGCGCTCGCCGCGGCGCTCGACAAGATCCATCGCTACGCGAGCGGTATTCCGTTCCCTGCCGCCGAGCAGCATCCGGCCACCGCGCAGATGATGATCATGAATCCGCTGTCGGGCGGCGGCATCGCGAATCTGTTCTCGACGCACCCGGCCACCGAGGAGCGCATTGCGCGTTTGATGGAGATGGCGCGCACGGGGCGCTTCGAGTAGCGGTGCACTGAGCCAGCGTGACGAGAGGCGAGTTTGCGGACTCGCCTTTTTTGTTCGAGCACCACCGCCGGTCCGCCCTCGGCGGCTCTCGCCCCGCGCCACGCTACAATGTGTGCTGTTTGCGTCGCGCGCACCGCGCGGCCTGCTTTTGCCTCTTTCATGACTCCAAAGCCTTCTTCGCGTTCTGCTACTCCATCGGCGCGTCCGCGCGAGTCCCGTCTGTCGATGCTGCATCTCGCGCCCGAATCGCTCGGCTTTGCGCTCGACTGCGCGGGCCAGGCCGTCGGCGCCGTGCGCCTCGGTGCGGCCTTGCCGGCCGCGCTGCAATCCGTATTCGTATCCGCGCCTGAAGGCGGCGCCGCCGCTGCGCGCGGTGCCGTGCAGGACATCGCGTATCGCACCATGCGGCGTCTGGCGACCGCCGAGTGGCTGATCGCCAGGCTGGTGAAGAAGGCCCCGCCGCCGCACGTCGGTCATGTGCTCGCCTGCGCGCTCGCCTTGCTCATCGACGACGAAGCGAACGCCGCTTATGCGCCGTTCACGGTCGTCGATCAGGCGGTGAGCGCAATCGCAGCGCGCCGTGAATTCGCGTTTGCAAAGGGTCTCGTCAATGCCGTCCTGCGCAATTTCCTGCGCGAGCGTGAGGCCCTGCTGAGCGCCGCGCAAGCCGACGAAGTCGCGCGTTGGAACTACCCGGCGTGGTGGATCGATGCGGTCAAAGGCGCGTGGCCCGACGCATGGCAAGCGGTGCTCGCGTCCGGCAATACGCAAGGTCCGCTGACGCTGCGAGTGAACGCACGCCGCTCGACGGTCGATGCCTATCTGCAGGTGCTACAAGACCGTCACATCCCCGCGAGCCGAGCCGGCGAGTACGCCGTCAAACTCGTCACGCCGATGCCGGTCGACCGGATCCCCGGCTTCGACGACGGCGTGGTGTCCGTACAGGACGCCGGCGCGCAGCTCGCCGCGCAACTGCTCGGCGTGCGCGACGGCATGCGCGTGCTCGACGCGTGCGCGGCGCCTGGCGGCAAAACCGGCCACCTGCTCGAACTCGCCAACCTGCAGCTCGTGGCGCTCGAAAGCGACGCGTCGCGCGCGCGCCGCATCGGTGAAAACCTGCAGCGCCTCAAGCTCGAAGCGGAAGTGCGTATTGGCGACGCGGGTGCGCCCGCAAAATGGCATGACGACATCGACCAGCCGTTCGACCGCATTCTGGCGGACGTGCCGTGTTCGGCCTCGGGCATCGTGCGGCGTCATCCGGATATTCGCTGGTTGCGTCGCGCGTCGGATATTCCCGCCCTGGTCGCCGAGCAGCGCCGCATTCTCGACGCGCTATGGCCGCTCGTGAAGCCCGGCGGCGAGTTGCTCTACGTTACGTGTTCGATCTTCCCCGAAGAAGGCGAGTTGCAAGCGCAGTGGTTTGGAAACAAGTATCAGGATGCGGTACGATTGGGCGCGCCGGGGCAACTTTTACCCTCAGTTGCCCGCGCGCCCGCCGACACATCGGCCGGTTCCCATGCCGGACATGCCGCTGAAGATAGCACCGGCTCGAACTCAGACCACGACGGATTTTTCTACGCGCGCTTTCAGAAACGGTGACCATCAAACGTTTTTTCCCGCTTCGGCTCGCTGCCGTGCTCTGGATCGTGCTGGCCGTATGGCTCGCCGTACCGGGCGCGGCGCACGCCGATTCGATCGCGGTGCAGCGCGCCTCGCTGCAATCGGACAACACCGGCTGGAACCTCGACGCGCGTTTCGACTTCGACCTGAATAGCAATCTCGAAGATGCCGTCAACAAGGGCATTCCGCTGTACTTCACGACCGACTTCGAACTGAGCCGGCCACGCTGGTACTGGTTCGATGAGCAGCCGGTCAGCGTGTCGCAGAGCATTCGCCTGTCGTTCCAGCCGCTCACGCGTGAGTACCGTGTGTCGAGCGTGTCGTCGGGTGGCTTGCAGCTCGGCTGCACGACGCTGAAGGAAGCACTCGCGGTGATCAAGCACATCACGTCGTGGCATGTGATCGATCGCAATCAGGTGCATGCCGGGGAGACGTACAACGCGTCGGTGCGCATGCAACTCGACATCGCGCTGATGCCCAAGCCGTTTCAGATCGATGCGGTGAACAACCGCGACTGGAGCCTATCGTCAGAGTGGAAGCGCTTTACCTTCACGGTGACCGAACGTGCTAAATAGAGTGCGCCGCGCCACCAGCGTCAGCAGCATCGTCGTGCGCGTGCTGGTGTCCACGGTCGCCGTCACGGCCGTGTTGCTGCTCGTGCTGCTTGCAGCCGCGAGCGCGAATACCGAATTCTTCGACCGCTATTACCAGTGGCTGTATGCGGCCAACCTCGTGGTCGCGATGATCTTTTTGCTGGTGGTGGCGACGCTCGTCATCATCATCATCGCGCGGCTGAAAAAAGGTAAGTTCGGCACGCGGCTGCTAGCGAAACTCGCGTTCTTCATGGCGCTGGTCGGCGTGGTGCCGGGCGGCATCATTTACGTCGTCTCGTACCAGTTCGTGTCGCGCAGTATCGAATCGTGGTTCGACGTGAACGTCGAAACCGCGTTGACCTCGGGCCTGAATTTGGGCCGCGGCATGCTCGACGCCTCGCTGTCCGATCTGCAGACCAAGGGCCGCTTGATGTCCGAGCAGATCGCAAGCGCGGATGCCGCCGGCACGACGCTCACGCTTCTGCGCTTGCGCGACCAGTTCGGCGTGCAGGACGCGACGATCGTCGAACCGACACGCAGCATGTCGGGCGCGACGCCGGATATGCACGTGGTCGCGCAGGCGTCCGGCAATTACGCGACGCTCCTGCCGAACGACTTGCCCACGCCGCTGATGATCGATCAGGCGCGCGGCCGCGGTTACGCAGCAATCGAAGGCGAACTCGACGGCGATCCGCACGCGCATGGCAGCAAGGGTGCGCTGCGACTGCGCATCGTGCAGCGCATTCCCGATGCGAACGCATCGTTGCTGCAGCCCACCGAACGCTTCCTGCAACTCACGCAGCCGGTGTCGCCGACGCTCGCGCGTAATGCCGACGCGGTGCAGCGGGCCTATCGCGAGTATCAGGAAAAAGCGCTGGGCCGCACCGGCTTGCGCAAGATGTACATCGGCACGCTGACGCTCGCGCTGTTCCTCGCCACCTTCATCGCAATGATGCTGGCGCTCGCGCTCGGCAATCAGCTTGCGCGGCCGTTGTTCCTGCTCGCACAGGGCACCAAGGAAGTGACCGAGGGCGACTACACGCCGAAGCGCGAAATCAAATCGCGCGACGAACTGGGCTTTCTCACGCAGTCGTTCAACGCGATGACGCGGCAGCTGTCCGAAGCGCGCGCGGCGGTCGAGAACAACCGCATCGCGCTCGAGCATTCCAAGGCCTATCTGGAAAGTATTCTCGCGAACCTGACCGCGGGCGTGTTCGTGTTCGACCGGCAGTTCCGCCTCACCACGGCGAACCGCGGCGCTGAGCGGATTTTCCGTCAGCAGTTCCAGGAAGTGCTGAGTTCGGCGCTCGAGCAGATCGGCGTGTTGAGCGAATTCGGCGGGATGGTGCGCAAGGCGTTTGCCGATCGCGAAGCTGCGAGCGGCGACGGTCACGACGACCGCGGCCACTGGCAACAGCAATTTTCGGTGCAGGTGGCGGGCGAAACCGAGCCGCTCACCTTGCTCGTGCGCGGCGCGCGCCTTGTGTCCGCCACTGACCGCGACGCGGAAGACATGCAGACCTCCGGCTATGTGGTCGTGTTCGACGATATTTCGGATGTGATCTCCGCGCAGCGTTCGATCGCCTGGGGCGAAGTGGCGCGGCGTCTCGCGCACGAGATCAAGAATCCGCTCACGCCGATCCAGCTCTCCGCCGAGCGTTTGCAGATGAAGCTCGCCGACAAGCTCTCGCCATCGGACGCCGATGTGCTGAAGCGCGGCGCAACCACGATCGTCAACCAGGTCGCGGCGATGAAGCAGATGGTCGACAATTTCCGCGACTATGCGCGCACACCGCCGGCGGTGCTCGCGCATCTGCAACTGAACGAACTGGTCAGCGAAGTGCTGACGCTGTACGGTATCGAAGAAGGCAAGGGTGCGATTCAGGTGGAGCTCGCGGATCTGCCGGCGATTCGCGGCGACGCGACACAATTGCGACAGGTGATTCACAACCTGCTGCAGAATGCGCAGGATGCCGTGGCCGACGTCGAACAACCGCGTGTGTTGCTCGAGACGAGGACAGTAGAATACGGAGACCCCGACGCGGAAGGCAAGGTACACGTCGCGGTGCGTTTGACAGTGTCGGATAACGGAGCGGGCTTCCCCGCGCGTATCCTCACACGTGCCTTCGAACCTTACGTGACGACCAAGGCCAAAGGTACGGGTCTCGGTCTTGCGATGGTCAAGAAGATCGTCGACGAACACGGTGCGCGCATCGACATTCGCAACCGCATGAAAGCGGGCGATGTGATCGAAGGTGCGCAGATTTCGATCCTCTTCCTCCAACTGGCAGACGATGCCACGGCACCTGGAACAGGGCCGCGACCGGCGCATGGCAATGCGTCGCAGGGAACGACAAAAGCAGCAGTGCAGACAAGGGCAGCGTAAATGGCAACCATCCTGGTGGTAGATGATGAAATGGGCATCCGGGAATTGCTCTCGGAGATCCTGAGCGACGAGGGGCATGTCGTGGAGGCGGCGGAAAATGCGCAGGAAGCGCGCGATTTCCGCTTGCGCCAGGCGCCGGACCTGGTGCTGCTCGACATCTGGATGCCCGATACCGACGGTGTGACCTTGCTGAAGGAATGGGCCGCGCAAGGGCAGTTGACCATGCCGGTGATCATGATGTCCGGTCACGCAACCATCGATACGGCGGTTGAAGCGACCAAGATCGGCGCGCTCAATTTCCTCGAGAAGCCGATTGCGTTGCAGAAGCTGCTGAAGGCGGTCGAGCAAGGGCTTGCCCGCGGCAATGCGGCAGGTGCGCCGGGCGGCGCGGTCGCCAAGCCGGCGCTGCCGGTCAGCGCTTCGGCGGTGGCATCGGCGGCTGCGTTGCCGATGCTGTCGTCGGATGGCATGGGCAGCGGCGCGCTGGCCGCGCAAACGGCGTCGATCTCGTTCGACATCCCGTTACGCGACGCGCGCGATGCATTCGAGCGCGCTTACTTCGAATATCACCTTGCGCGCGAGAATGGCAGCATGACGCGCGTCGCGGAAAAGACTGGCCTCGAGCGCACACACTTGTATCGCAAGCTCAAGCAGCTCGGTGTCGATCTCGGTAAAAACAAAGGAGAGTGAACGGCAGTGCAACGCGTGCAGGTTCGGGCCCGGCAGATTTTTTCGAGAAGGGGCTTGCCGTGCTGCTGACCCTTTGATATCATTTCGTTCTTCGTTGGCCCGGTAGCTCAGTTGGTAGAGCAGCGGATTGAAAATCCGCGTGTCGATGGTTCGATTCCGTCCCAGGCCACCAGGATTCAGCCCCAGGAAATCGCAAGATTCCTGGGGCTTTTCCTTTTTTGCCTCGTTTCCGGCGGGCATCCGTGGCGGCGTGGCTTGCTTGCCGCTGCTGTGGGGCGTGCTCGGCGGCATTGGGCATCACGTGATAAAATCGCGCCAGTTCAAGGACTTGCATGCGAGCGCGCCATTGGCGCACTACCGCACCAAACACGTCTTTTCGCATCCTGAAGCTGGGCCTTTTGCGCACTCTGCCGCAACACGGCAAGGCCGCGACAGGTGCCGAACCCTTCGCCCGACGATTAACGGTATAAGCGCCCAGCGACTCTGCATGCGGAAGGCGCGGCCTATACTGGTTTGGGCCGGCAGCAGTGCCGGCACGCGTCGCGTCGCGTTGCTTGCATGGCGCACCTCGCGCAGCGCGACGTGGCACTCATCATTCACGGAGTTTCACGGTGATCCGCAAAGACGCTAAACGTAGCGCTCTGGTGCTGTTTTCCGGCGGCCAGGATTCCGCCACATGCCTCGCCTGGGCGCTCGAACGTTATGAAACGGTCGAGACGCTGGGCTTCGATTATGGCCAGCGGCACCGAGTCGAACTCGAATGCCGCGAAGGGTTTCGTAACGCGGTGACGCGGGCGTTTCCTGCCTGGGCCGACCGCCTCGGCGAAGATCACATGATCGATTTGTCGGTGCTCGGCTCGATTAGCGATACCGCGATGACGCGCGAAATCGAGATTCACGCCACCGCGAACGGTTTGCCGAATACGTTCGTGCCGGGCCGCAATCTGATGTTCATGACGATCGCTGCGGCCATCGCGTATCGGCGTGGTTTGCAGGTGCTGGTGGGCGGGATGTGCGAGACGGACTTCTCGGGCTACCCCGATTGTCGCGATGACACGATGAAGGCATTGCAGGTCGCGCTGAACCTCGGCATGGACACGCGCTTCCTGCTCGAAACGCCGCTGATGTGGCTCGACAAGGCTGACACATGGCGTCTCGCGCACGAGCTGGGCGGCGACGAACTCGTGGAACTGGTGCGCGTCGAGACGCATACTTGCTATGTTGGCGAGCGTGCCGAGCTGCACGCATGGGGCTTCGGCTGCGGCGAATGTCCGGCGTGCCGCTTGCGCAAGCGGGGTTATGAAGCGTATCTGGCCGGCGAGAAGGTGACCGAGCCGGTCTGACGGTCTCACGACAGTTTTACGCAGGGGCACCGTGCGAACGGGCGCAGCACAGGCAATTATCTTCAGGAACACAAGGCAGAAAGCAGCATGACTTACGCGGTCAAGGAAATCTTCTACACATTGCAGGGCGAGGGCGCGAATGCCGGGCGTCCGGCCGTGTTCTGCCGGTTCGCCGGCTGCAATCTGTGGTCGGGCCGCGAAGAAGATCGCGCGGAAGCTGTCTGCCAGTTCTGCGATACGGACTTTGTCGGGACTGACGGCGAGAACGGCGGCAAGTACCGTACGCCCGAAGAGCTGGTGCAGATGATCGCGTCGCAATGGCCGGAAGGCGAGGGCGAGCGCTTTGTGGTTTGCACGGGCGGTGAGCCGATGTTGCAGATCGATCAGCCGTTTGTCGATGCGCTGCATGCCGCCGGCTTCGAAATCGCCATCGAAACCAACGGCTCGCTGCCGGTGCTCGAGACGATCGACTGGATCTGCGTGAGCCCGAAGGCCGACGCACCGCTCGTCGTCACCAAGGGCAACGAACTGAAGGTCGTGATTCCGCAGGACAACCAGCGTTTGTCCGAGTATGCGAAGCTCGACTTCGAGTATTTCCTCGTCCAGCCGATGGACGGCCCGTCGCGCGAGCTCAACACCAAGCTCGCGATCGACTGGTGCAAACGCCATCCGCAATGGCGCCTGTCGATGCAGACCCACAAGTATCTGAATATTCCCTGATTTGCCGTGCTGACGATTACACGAAAACTCGAATTCGACGCGGGTCACCGCATCCCCGATCACCGCAGCCAGTGCCGTAATCTGCACGGCCATCGCTATGTGCTCGAAATCACGCTGCAAGGCGACCTGGTCGACACTGAAGGCGCGCCGGATCGCGGCATGGTGATGGACTTCGCCGACGTGAAGTCGCTCGCGGTCGAACATCTGGTCGACAAGTGGGACCATGCGTTCCTCGTCTACGAAGGCGACACGCAGGTGCGCGGTTTTCTGGAAACCATGGCGGGGCACAAGACGGTCGTACTCGATCGCATTCCCACCGTTGAAAATCTCGCGGCCGTCGCGTTCGATATTCTCGCGAATGTCTACGATGCGCATTACGGTGTGAATCTGCGTTTGCATAAGGTGCGTCTGTTCGAGACGCCGAACTGCTGGGCCGACGTGGTCCGCGATTAAACCCGGGGCCGCGCGGCCCAACCTCACGGCCCAACCTCACGGCCCAACCTCACGGCTCAACCTCCGCGGCTCAACCTCCGCGTTATTGTCACGGTATGATCGCTCCGATAACCACACGGAGCGAGACATGCCGGTCACCGCATTACGTTTCAGCAGGCATTCAGGCCGGAACAGCCCAGGCGCGGGTCAATTCCGCCACGCCAGAATCCTCACCCGTGTTTCAGGCGATATATCCCGTCGCCAGGGAGCGCGGCAATGAGCACCTTCACGAATCCCCTCAAGCAACGTCTGAAAGAAGCCGATCCGCTGTTCGGCCTGTGGCTTTCGCTCGGCAGCGATTCTGCAGCCGAGGCGCTTGCGCATGCCGGTTTCGACTGGCTGCTGATCGACATGGAGCATGCGCCGAACGATAGCGGCGACGTCACGTCGCAATTGCGCGCGATCGCCGCCGCGCATCTGCCGAGCGAGCCTGTCGTGCGCGTGCCCGCCAGCGAGGCGTGGCTCGTCAAGCGCGTACTCGACGCCGGCGCACGGACGCTGATGTTCCCAAACATCGAAAGCGCGGACGAGGCGGCACGGGCAGTGCGTCTGACGCAGTATCCGACCGCCGAGGCGCTCGACGGTCAGCGCGGCGTCGCCGGCGCGGTGCGGGCGGCTTCGTACGGCATGCGGCGCGACTACGTGCAGACCGCCAACGCGCAGATCGCGACCATCGTGCAGATCGAGTCGGCGCGCGGCTTGCAGGAAGTTGAGAAGATCGCGGCGACGCCCGGCGTCGATTGCCTGTTCGTCGGACCGGCTGATCTCGCCGCGAGCCTCGGCCACCTCGGCGATTCGAAGCATGCCGACGTGCAGGCGGCAATGGCGCGCATTGTCGGCGCCGCCGATAAGGCCGGTATCGCCTCCGGAATTTTTGCCATGGATGTCGCGAGCGCAAAGCAGCATCGCGATGCAGGTTTTCGTTTTATCGCTCTGGCCGCCGACGTCATGTGGATGTTGCGCGCGACCCGCCAGGCGTTGCAGGAGGTGAGGACATGATGGGGAAGGTGCAGTGCGTCGCGGTGCGTTTGGCGGTCACAGCGGCGTTGATGGCGAGTTTGACGGCGTATGCGCAGGACAACCGTGTCGCGAAGTCGAACGATCCGGAGACGCAAAATGCGGTCGCCGATTACAACGCCGGCAATCTGGGCGCGGCGCTTGCCGAATTCCGCAAAGCGGCGGAGCGCGGCAACCGGCTTGCCGAGTTCAACTACGCGATGATGCTGCTCAACGGCGAAGGCACCACCGCCAATGTCGACGAAGGCAAGAAGTGGCTGCGCAAAGCCGCCGACGCCAACATGTCGCACGCGCAATACGTGTACGGCAAGATGTACGACGACGGCGAGTTCGTCGGGCGTGATCCGGTCGAGGCACATCGTTGGTTTCTGAAGGCCGCGCAGCAGGGGCACGTGCAGGCGGAACTCGCGCTGGCCAACCAGTTCCTTGATGGCCGTGGCACGGCTCGCGATAACCAGCAGGCGTTCATCTGGTACAAGAAGGCCGCGCAAGGTGGCGACATGACTGCGCAGTACGTGACCGGCTCGTTCTACGAGCGCGGTGGCGACGGCGTGGACAAGAACCTGAACGTAGCGCGCGCGTATTACGCGGCAGCGGCGGCACAGGGCGATCCGGCGGCGAAACTCAAGTATCAGCAACTGAGCGCGCAATTGCGGGATCAGAAGGAAGTGAAACCGCAGTAAATGAAACTGCAGTAAATGAAACCGCAGTAAATGAAAAAGGGGCGCTCCTGACGGTGCGCCCCTTTTGTTTATCGGGCCAGTTGTGGTCTGCTTCGACTTTGTGTCATTCGGCTTTGCATCGTTCGCTTCTGCTGCCTTTGGCTCCGCGGTCTGCGCCTTGTGCCCTGCGCCCTGAACTCCACCCTGCTCTAACTCTGCATCAACCGCTTCTGTCGCGCGACGTTCATGATGAGGCCGATCGCGACCCCCAGCGTGGTCAGCGCGGTGCCGCCGTAACTCATGAACGGCAACGGCACGCCCACCACCGGCAAGATCCCGCTCACCATGCCGATGTTGACGAACGCGTAAGTGAAGAACGCCATCGTCAGCGATCCGGCCAGCAGCCGCCCAAACAGCGTCGCCCCATTGGCCGCGATATACAAACCGCGCGCGATCAGCAGCATATAAAGCGTGAGCAGCACGATCCCGCCCGCGAGCCCGAACTCCTCGGAAAACACCGCGAAGATGAAGTCGGTGTGCTTCTCGGGGATGAACTCCAGATGCGCCTGGGTACCCTTGAGCCAGCCTTTGCCGAGCGGGCCGCCCGAGCCGATTGCAATCACCGCCTGAATGGTGTGGAAACCTTTGCCGAGCGGATCGGACGTCGGATCGAGCAGCGTGCAGATACGGTGCTTCTGATAATCGTGCATCAGCGGCCACTGTACTTCCGGCTGACAGATCTTGTCCTGGAACGCGGCGATCGAGCCGACCGCGATCACACCGGCAATCAGCACCGGCACGATCAGCTTGAAACTCAGCCCCGCGAAGTAAATCACGAAGAGGCCGGCCGCAAAGACCAGCACGGCAGTACCAAGGTCAGGCTGCTTGGCGATCAAACCGACCGGCACAATCAGAATCAGGAAGCCGACCAGAAAGTCGTACCAGCGCATCACGCCTTCGCGGCGCTGGTAGTACCAGGCGAGCATCAGCGGTGTGGCGATCTTCAGAATCTCCGACGGCTGGATCACCACGCCGACGTTGATCCAGCGCTTCGCACCCTTGCGGGTGAGGCCGAACATCGCCACCGCAACCAATAACGCGATCCCGAACGTATAGAGCGGGACCGCGAAGCGCATCAGCGTGGTGGGTGGCACATTGGCCAGCGCCCACATCAGCACGAACGTCAGCATGATGTTGCGCAGTTGGTCTTCCACCCGGCCGGGCATGTCCAGCGTCGCGCTGTATAGCGTGACGATGCCGACGCACAGCAGCAGAAACACGATCAGGGCGAGCGGCCGGTCGAAGCCCACGAACATCCGCTTGATGCGGTCGAGCCAGGCGCGCTTGTCGAATTGCATGCCTTTCTCCTTACTCGTCGATGCCGCCGGAAACCGGCTGGCGTGGCGACGTAGGCTGAATGCTGTCATCCCGCGGCGGAGCGGCGGCGGTCGGCACCGCCTCGCTGCTCGGGTGGGGTTTGTGCGGGACGCCGGATTTACGCGGCGCCGGGATCTTTGCGGCAGCGGACGCGGATGCGGCGACGGCCGCCGAAGCGCCGGATGCGGAAGCAGCAGCCGCAGCAGTCGATGTCACAGCCGCAGGCGCCGATGCAGCCGCCGAAGTCGATGCAGCTGCCGAAGTCGATGCAGCTGCCGAAGTCGATGCAGCCGCCGAAGTCGATGCAGCTGCCGCAGCGGAAGCAGCCGCCGCGGCCGAAGCGGCGCCCGGGATCGGCAGTGCCGTGAAGCCCGCGGCGACCTTGACGGGCTGCGGCGCGTCCTGCGGCGCCGGTGCGTCACCCACCTCGGGCGCGGAGGCATCCTGGGTCGCCGAGGCCGCTGCCGCGACAGCCGCCGCTTGAGCGCCGGGCTTGTCCTTGCCGACCAGGTAGTAATCGAGCACACGGCGCGCGATCGGACCCGCTGCTTCCGCACCCCAGCCGCCGTTTTCGACGATCAGAGCGAGCGCGATCTTCGGTTGCTCGGCAGGTGCGAAGGCGATGAAGAGCGCGTGGTCGCGCAGATGTTCGGCGATCGCGTGGCCCTTGTAGTTCGCACCTTGCAGCGAGTAGACCTGCGCCGTACCGGTCTTGCCGGCCGCCTGATACGGTGCGCCGATGAACAGCTTCGACGCCGTGCCGTTGGTCACGACGCCTTCCATTGCGCGCTTGATGATGTCGATGTCCGATTGCTTCACGGCGATCTTGTCGCTCGGATCGCGCACGACCGGGCGCGTTTCCTTCGTGATCGGATTTTCGATGTCGCGCACGAGGTGCGGCTTCATCACGACGCCGTTATTCGCGAGCGTGGCCGTGGCGTGCGCAAGTTGCAGGATGGTGAACGAGTTATAGCCCTGGCCGATGCCGAGACTGATCGTTTCGCCTTCATACCAGCGCTGCTGTTCGGGCTTGCGGTACGCTTTGCGCTTCCATTCCGTCGACGGCAGGATGCCGCGCGCTTCGCCCGAAATGTCGATCCCGGTGATCTGGCCAAAGCCCCACGGCTTCATGAAGTTGGCAATGTTGTTGACGCCGAGATCGTGCGCGAGCATGTAGAAATACGTGTCGTTCGACACCACGATCGCGCGGTTCATGTCGACCCAGCCCTGGCCGGAGCGCACGTCGTTGCGGAACGTATGGCCGCCGAACGTGTACGAGCCCGGATCCTGAAAGCCCCAGCCTGGCGTGCGCTTATGCAACGTCAGCGCGGCGAGCGCCATGAACGGCTTGTAGGTCGAGCCTGGCGGGTAGGTGCCGTGCAGCGGGCGGTTCAGGAGCGGATGGTCGGGCGAGTTGTTGAGTTCGTCCCAGGTCTGCTGATCGATGCCGTCGACAAACGAATTCGGATCGAAGCTCGGCGCCGACACGAACGCGAGCACGTCGCCGGTTGCCGGTTCGATCGCGACCAGCGCCCCGCGGCGGCCGGCAAACGCCTGCTCGGCGACCTGCTGCAGCCCGATATCGATCGACAGCTCGAGGTTATTGCCGGGCGTTGCCTGGGTGCGCGACAGCGTGCGCACGGGCCGGCCACCGGCGGTTACTTCGACTTCCTCAAAACCGGTCTGGCCGTGCAGCTCCGTCTCGTAGCTCTGCTCGACGCCGATCTTGCCGATGTAGTCGGTGCCCTTGTAGTTGTTCGCGTCGAGGCGCGGATCGTAGTGATCCGGATCGCTGTCGTTCTGATCGCTGGCGTCGTCGATGCGGTCCTGATCGCGCTGCGAAATCCGGCCGATGTAGCCGATCACGTGTGCCGCGGTCGGGCCGAGCGGATATTGGCGGAACAGGCGCGCGCGCACTTCCACGCCCGGAAAGCGGAAGCGTTGCGCGGTGAAGCGCGCGACTTCGTCGTCGGTGAGGCGGGTGCGGATCGGCAGGCTCTCGAAATTCTTCGAGTCTTCCTGCAGCTTCTTGAAGCGGCGCCGGTCGCGTGCGTCGATTGAGACCACGCTGGCCAGGTTGTCGATCACGTTTTCGAGCGTGTCGTTCAGCTTCGACGGCGTGATTTCGAGCGTATATGCCGAGTAGTTCTTGGCCAGCACCACGCCGTTACGGTCGGTGATGATGCCTCGGTTCGGCACGATCGGTGCGACCGAGATGCGGTTTTCGTCGGCTTGCAGCGAGTACTTGCTGTAGTGCCAGACCTGCAGGACCAGGAAACGGAAACCGATCAGCCCGAAGCAGACGAACACGAACACGCCCGCCGCCGCGACGCGCAGGCGGAACTTCGAGAGCTGTTGCTGAGTGTCCTTGAATTCGGTCATGCGATTCTGCAAAAGGCCGTGTGACAGCCATCATGAGTGTGCGCCCAAACCGGCCGGAACCGGGAGGCATGAACAGCGATGCGCGTCGAGCGGGCCGGCTACCCGGGTTCCAGCGGAGCGGCCGGCGTGCTCGATGCTTGATTAAATCGGCCGCGTATCGTCCGGATCGGCCGGGCGGCGCTGCGGCATCAGCAGCAGCACGCTGGCGACCGGCCACAGCGCGGCTTCGACGAAGCCGTCGATCAGGTAGCCCCAGCCCGGAAACGCCGCGCCTGTCAGCAGACGGATCACAAACGGCACCAGTTGCGCGACGACCAGCAGCGGCATCACCGCGAAGGTCTGCACGCCGAGCGACATCCACAGCACCCGGCGATGGATCGTAATCGCGCCATACGACAACAACGTATACGCCAGCGCGTGCTCGCCGAGCAGGCTGGCGTTGTGCACGTCCATCAGCAAGCCGAGAAAGAACGCGATGCCCATGCCGACCTTGCGCGGCTGGTGCACATTCCAGAACAGCAGCACGAGCGCCACGAAATCCGGCACGCCGGCGAGGCGCCCCCACGGCATCAGGTTCAGCAAGAACGCCGCGGCGAGGCTGAACGCGATGAAGTACGGATTGACCGGCTGCAGGATGTATTGCGGACGGTTCATGGCTGGGCCCCAGGTGTGGCTTGCGGCTTCGCGCTCTTGTCAGCGGCCGGTTTCTTCTCGCTAGCGGCCTTCTTCTCCGGGGCAGTGGCTTTGGCCGGCGGTTTTTCAGCGGGCTTGGCAGCAGCGGCCGGCTTTTCAGCAGGCTTCGCAGCGGATTTATCCGCCGCAGCTTTGCTGTCCGCGGGCTTGCCGCCCTTCTTCGCTTTCGCGTCCTTGGCAGTCGCGGCCGCATCGGGCTCTTCCGCCGGACGCGGCGGCACATTGTTCAGATAGTGCAGCACCAGCAACTGACGCGCGCCGCGCACGGGCGCAACCGGCAAGCAGATCACGCGTGCAAAGGCCGTATCGGCCTGTTTGTCGACCCGCACGACCTTGGCGACCGGCAGCCCCGGCGGATAAACGCCGTCGAGTCCGCTGGTGACGAGTTCGTCACCGGTTTGCACGTCGGCGCTGATCGGCACGAAGCGCAGATCGAGCGTATCGCCTTTCGGCGTGCCGTAAATCACGCTGCGCAAGCCGGTGCGCACGATCTGCACCGGCACCGCCTGGTCCTTGTCGGTGAGCAGCGTCACTTCGGCTTGCAGCGGGAACACCCGCGTCACCTGCCCGATCACGCCGTCTTCGTTGACGACCGGCGAACCGTCCTGGACGCCTTGCTGCGCACCGCGGCCGATCACGACTTTCTGCGTGAACGGATCGCGCGTGTCGTACTGGATTTCAGCGGGCAGCGATTGTGTGGTCGAGCGCTGCGAGAGTTGCAGCAGCGCGCGCAAATGGGCGTTTTCGGCCGCCAGTTCGGCGGCTGTATTGGCTTGCTGCGAGAGCTGAAGATCTTTGGTGCGCAGCTTGTCGTTCTCCTGGCGCAGCGTGGCGCTGGTCACGGCCAGGTCGGCCGCGCCCATGAAGATGTCGCGCGGCACGAGGGCTGCGCGTTGCAACGGATAAAGACCCGCGCCGAGCACGCCACGAACGATTTCGAGCGTTTTGAAGCGTGCATCGGAGATCAGCAGGGCGAGCGCCAGCACGACGAAAAACACCAGCCGTGCGAGGGCGGACGGGCCTTGCTTGAACAGGGGCGGCGGACTGTATTCCATGGTCGGCGCCGGGGGCGTGAGCGGTTGGGTGAGACGGCGGCGCGCGAGGGACGCGCGTTCAGCGCGCGGAGGCTGGCAGGCCCAGCCAACGGCAAACCGGCCCGCAAGGGGCCGTTTGCCTGATCCGCGCTACTGACATGGAGGTGGGGCTCGCTTACTCGTACGAGAAGATGCTGCCCAGCTTGTCCATGCGTTCGAGCGCCATGCCCGAGCCGCGCACAACACAGGTCA
Organism: Paraburkholderia sp. GAS348; assembly: GCF_050434205.1. Taxonomy (NCBI): domain Bacteria; kingdom Pseudomonadati; phylum Pseudomonadota; class Betaproteobacteria; order Burkholderiales; family Burkholderiaceae; genus Paraburkholderia; species Paraburkholderia sp. GAS348. The sequence goes on along the minus strand of NZ_JBNPVT010000008.1, from coordinate 233,139 downwards.
GCGGGTCTTCGGCGACGAGCACCGGCAGGCCGGTTTCTTCGGCGAGCAGGCGATCCAGATCGCGCAGCAGTGCGCCGCCGCCCGTGAGCATCATGCCGCGCTCGGCGATGTCGGCGCCCAGTTCCGGCGGCGTTTGTTCGAGTGCGATCTTCACCGACGACACGATCTGGTTCAGCGGATCGGTGAGGGCTTCGAGGATTTCGTTGCTGGAGATCGTGAAGCTGCGCGGAATGCCTTCCGACAGATTGCGGCCCTTCACTTCCATTTCCTTGACTTCGGAACCCGGGAACGCGGAGCCGATTTCTTTCTTGATGGCTTCGGCGGTTTGTTCGCCGATCAGCATGCCGTAGTTGCGACGGATGTAGTTGACGATAGCTTCGTCGAACTTGTCGCCGCCTACGCGCACCGAACCCTTGTACACGATGCCGCCGAGCGAGATCACGCCGACTTCGGTCGTGCCGCCGCCGATGTCGACGACCATCGAGCCGGTGGCTTCCGACACCGGCAGGCCTGCGCCGATTGCCGCTGCCATGGGTTCTTCAATGAGGTAGACCTGCGAAGCGCCCGCACCGTGTGCGGCTTCTTTAATGGCGCGACGCTCGACCTGGGTCGAACCGCACGGCACGCAGATGATGATGCGCGGCGACGGCGAGAACATGCGTGATTCGTGAGCAGTTTTGATGAACTGCTTGATCATCTGTTCGGTGACGGTGAAGTCGGCGATCACGCCGTCTTTCATTGGGCGGATCGCCTCGATGTTGCCAGGCACCTTGCCAAGCATCTGCTTGGCTTCCTTGCCGACCGCCTGGATGGTTTTCTTACCGTTGGGACCGCCTTCCTGGCGAATCGAGACCACCGACGGTTCATCAAGAACGATACCTTTGCCACGCATATAGATGAGCGTGTTGGCAGTGCCAAGGTCAATCGCCAGGTCGTTGGAGAAGTAACTGCGCAGAAAACCGAACATTCAAAATCCTGTCTCGCTTGGGGCCAGCCCTTCGCAACGTATGCGCAGGGCGGCAGCGGAAAAAATAACAGCTTCAACCGGGCGGATGCGGCGCCACAGGATCTTGAAGCTGCGAGGGAGTCTACCGGAGGCCGGTGCAAGGCCAGGTCAGAAAAATCCGAACGATCTTTGGGAATTGTTCAGAAAGGCCTTGGTAAGTCGGTCCGGGTTTGGGTCGAACGCGTAATGATACCTTATAATTTTGGATGTTTTGAAGGAAACGGATGGCACTTTTCGCCGCCGCTGGCCCCTTTTTCGAGGTCTTCCTCCAGTGTCGTAACCCGCTGTCGCAGCACCGTTTTTCCCGCGCTGCGGCGGTCCACCACATTTTCCGGTGACTGCATGGCTCTGACCCTGACCGATGTTAAACGCATCGCGCACCTCGCGCGGCTCGAACTGGCTGACGCCGACGCTGAGCACACGCTTGTCCAGCTCAACGATTTCTTCGGCTTAGTCGAGCAAATGCAGGCGGTCGATACCACCGGCATCGCCCCGCTTGCCCATCCGATCGAGCAGATCGAAGACGTCGCGCTGCGTCTGCGTGACGACGCGGTGACCGAAACGGTCGACCGTGAAGCTTTCCAGCGCCCGGCGCCGGCCGTGCAAGACGGCCTGTACCTCGTGCCGAAAGTGATCGAGTAAGTGATCGACCAAGACTCGCGAATCAAGCCCAGGATAAAACGCAATGCATGAAAAAAGCTTGACCGAACTGCGCGCCGCACTGGCGGCCAAGGAATGCTCCGCAGTCGAACTGGCGCAGCTCTATCTGAAGCGGATCGACGCGGCCAATAGCCTGAACGCCTTCATTCAGGTCGACCCCGATCTGACGCTGGCGCAGGCGAAAGCGGCCGACGCGCTGCTTCACACCGGCCACGCCGGCCCGCTAGTCGGCCTGCCGATCGCCCACAAGGACGTGTTCGTCACCAAGGGCTGGCGCTCCACGGCCGGCTCGAAGATGCTGTCGAACTACGAAAGTCCGTTCGACGCAACGGTGGTCGCACGTCTACAGAACGCCGGCATGGTGTGCGTGGGCAAGACCAATATGGACGAGTTCGCGATGGGCTCGTCCAACGAGAATTCGTACTTTGGCCCCGTGCAGAATCCGTGGGATCGTCAGGCTGTGCCGGGTGGTTCATCGGGCGGCTCGGCGGCTGCGGTCGCGGCGCGCCTCGCGCCCGCTGCCACCGGCACCGATACGGGCGGCTCGATCCGTCAGCCGGCGTCGTTCTCCGGCATCACCGGCATCAAGCCGACGTACGGCCGCGTGTCGCGTTACGGGATGATCGCGTTCGCATCGTCGCTGGATCAGGGCGGTCCGATGGCCCAAACCGCCGCGGATTGCGCCACGCTGCTCAACGCCATGGCCGGTTTCGACGAGCGCGATTCGACCAGCCTCACGCGCGAAGACGAAGACTTCACGCGCTACATCGGCAAGACGTGGAAGGAAGACGGCGCGGACAAACCGCTTGCCGGCCTGCGCATCGGCCTGCCGAAAGAATATTTCGGCGCAGGCCTCGCCGACGACGTGCGCACCTCGATCGACGCCGCCTTGAAGCAATACGAAGCGTTAGGCGCCACGCTGGTGGAAGTCTCGCTGCCGAAAACCGAGCTGTCGATTCCGGTGTACTACGTGATCGCACCGGCGGAAGCCTCGTCGAACCTGTCGCGTTTCGACGGCGTGCGCTTCGGCCATCGCGCGGCGGAATACCGCGATCTGCTCGACATGTACAAGAAGTCGCGTGCCGAAGGTTTCGGTCCGGAAGTGAAGCGCCGTATTCTGGTGGGCGCGTACGTGCTGTCGCATGGCTATTACGACGCGTACTACCTGCAGGCGCAAAAAATCCGCCGCATCATCGCGCAGGACTTCCAGGAAGCGTTCAAGCAGTGCGACGTGATCATGGGGCCGGTCGCGCCGTCGGTGGCGTGGGACCTCGGCGCGAAGGGCGACGATCCGGTGCAGATGTATCTGGCCGACATCTATACGTTGTCGGTGAGCCTCGCCGGTTTGCCGGGCATGAGCGTACCGTGCGGCTTTGGCGCGGGTGCGAATGCGCAGCGTCCGGTGGGTCTGCAGATCATCGGCAACTATTTCAATGAAGCCCGGATGCTGCAAGTGGCCGACGCGTTCCAGCGCGCGACCGACTGGCACCGTAAAGCACCGGCAGGAGTGTGAGCACCATGGCCAAGCAATGGGAAGTCGTGATCGGTCTGGAGACCCACGCGCAACTGTCGACCCAATCGAAGATTTTCTCGGGCGCCGCCACGCAATTCGGCGCTGCGCCGAACACGCAGGCCTGCCCCGTCGATCTGGCCTTGCCGGGCTCGCTGCCGGTGATGAACCGCGGCGCCGTGGAGCGGGCGATTCAATTCGGCCTCGCCATCGGCTCGACGATCGCGCCGCGCAGCATCTTCGCGCGCAAGAATTATTTCTACCCCGATCTGCCGAAGGGCTATCAGATCAGCCAGTACGAAATCCCCGTCGTGCAGGGCGGCCAGGTGACGATTCAGGTCCCGGCTAACGAAAAGGCGGGCAATCCAGCGTACGAGAAGGTCGTCAACCTGACGCGCGCTCACCTCGAAGAAGACGCGGGCAAGTCGCTGCACGAAGACTTCGCGGGCATGACCGGCATCGACCTGAATCGCGCCGGCACGCCGCTGCTGGAAATCGTCACCGAGCCGGAAATGCGCAGCGCGGCGGAAGCCGTTGCGTATGCGAAGACGCTGCACACGCTGGTCACCTGGCTCGGCATCTGCGACGGCAACATGCAGGAAGGCTCGTTCCGTTGCGACGCGAACGTGTCGGTGCGCCCGGTCGGTCAAGCGGAATTCGGCACGCGTGCCGAGATCAAGAACCTGAACTCGTTCCGCTTCCTCGAAGAAGCGATCCAGTACGAAGTGCGCCGTCAGATCGAATTGATCGAAGACGGCGGCACGGTGGTGCAGGAAACGCGTCTGTACGATCCCGACAAGCGCGAAACCCGCTCCATGCGCAGCAAGGAAGACGCGCACGACTACCGTTATTTCCCCGATCCCGATCTGATGCCGCTGGTGATCGACGCGGCGTGGGTCGAGCGCGTGAAAAGCGAAATGCCGGAACTGCCGGTCGCGATTCAGCAGCGTTTCGTGTCGCAATATGGTCTCACGCCGTACGACGCGAACGTGCTGACGTCGAGCAAGGCCATGGCCGCATATTACGAAGCGGTGGTCGTGAAGGTCGGTCCGGCTCAGGCCAAGGTAGCGGCTAACTGGTTGATGGGCGAAGTGTCGTCGCAACTGAACCGTGAAGGCCTGGACATCGCGGAGAGCCCGGTTTCGTCGGCGCAACTCGCGCTACTGCTGCAACGTATCGCCGACGGCACGATCTCGAACAAGATCGCCAAGGAAATTTTCCTCGCGATCTGGGAAGAGCAGGCCACCGACGAAGCCGCTGCCGATCGCATCATCGAAGCCAAGGGTTTGAAGCAGATTTCGGACACCGGCGCGCTGGAAGCGATCATCGACGAAGTGCTCGCCGCGAACCAGAAGTCGGTTGAGGAATTCCGCGCCGGCAAGGAAAAGGCGTTCAACGCACTGATCGGCCAAGCGATGAAAGCCACCAAGGGCAAGGCCAATCCGGCACAGGTGAACGAACTGCTGAAGAAGAAGCTGTCCTGAGTTGAAGCCGAATTGAACTTCGATTGAAGCTCAGTTGAAACAAAGCGGCTGAAGCGCGAGCTTTGGCCACCGCGGGCTGTTGCCGGAAACGAAAGTGGGGCAACGGCCCGTTTCATTTTGCGAGCCCGTTTAAACGCAGATCCTGGAGTGTGTGAATGGCGAAGCAACCCGAACTCGACGATTTCCGCGTGCCGTATTTCGAAGACGGGAAGAAGAGCGGCAAATTCTCGCTCGACGCTTTCGACCCGGCCGCGAAGCCCTTTTCGACCGGTTCGAAAGATGCCGACCGGGCGCGTTTGTCGGAGATCGGCGCGAAGCTCGACACACTGCAGGAGCGCCTGCACGCGCAGCAGAAGCGTCGCGTGTTGCTCGTGCTGCAGGGCATGGACACGAGCGGCAAGGACGGCACGATCCGCGCGGTGTTTCATGAAGTCGATCCGCTCGGTTTGCGCATCGTGCCGTTCAAGGCGCCGACGCCCGTTGAACTGGCGCACGATTTTCTATGGCGCGTGCATGCGCAGGCGCCCGCTGCCGGCGAACTGACGATCTTCAACCGCAGTCACTACGAAGATGTGCTGGTGCCGACCGTGCTCGGCAATCTGGACGCCGAAGCGTTCGAACGACGCTGCTGCCACATTCGCCAGTTCGAAAAGCTGTTGGCCGACAGCGGTACGACCATCATCAAGTGCATGTTGCACATTTCGAAAGATGAGCAGCGTGTGCGTCTCCAGGCACGCATTGACGATCCGAGCAAGCACTGGAAATTCGACGTTTCCGATCTCGAAGCCCGCAAGCAGTGGGACAAATATCAGGCGGCGTACCGCGACGCGCTGGCTGCGACTTCGACTGACTACGCGCCGTGGTATATGGTGCCGGCCGATTCGAAGACGCATCGCAATGTGATGGTCGCCGAATTGCTGCTGCGCACGTTCGAAGCGTTAAAGCTCGAATATCCGCCTGCCAAAGAATCGCTGAAGGGCCTCAAGATCGAGTGACCGTATGCTTTTTGCCCTTTGCTCTAACAACGAATCGAACATAAAAGGAACGACATGTTGCGTGTGATTACCGCCAACCTGAACGGCATCCGCTCAGCGGCGAAGAAGGGTTTTTTCGACTGGTTCGGCGAACAGAAGGCCGACGTGCTGTGCGTGCAGGAAATCAAATGCTCACAGGACGATCTGACGCCGGAATTCATGTCGCCGCACGGTTTCACCGGCTATTTCCAGCATGCGGTGAAGAAGGGCTACAGCGGCGCGGGCGTGTACACGCGACATGAGCCCGATGAAGTGGTGATCGGGTTCGGCAGCGAGGAATTCGATCCGGAAGGGCGCTATGTCGAATTGCGCTTCGGCAAACTGTCGGTGATCTCGGTGTATGTGCCGTCGGGATCGAGCGGTGAGGATCGCCAGCAGGCCAAGTTCAGGTTCATGGCCGAGTTCATGCCGCATCTCGCGGAACTGGCTGCGGAGCGGGAAGTGATCGTGTGCGGCGACGTGAACATTGTCCACAAAGAGATCGACATCAAGAACTGGAAGAGCAACCAGAAGAATTCAGGCTGCCTGCCGGAAGAGCGCGAATGGCTCACCAAGCTGTTTGACGAAGTGGGTTATGTCGACGTCTTTCGCACTTTGGATCAACGCCCGGAACAGTACACATGGTGGAGCAATCGCGGCCAGGCGTATGCGAAGAACGTGGGGTGGCGGATCGATTATCAGATCGCGACGCAGGGCATCGCCGGCAAGGCGAAACGCACCGACGTATTCCGCGATATCAAGTTCAGCGACCATGCGCCGCTGACGGTTGATTACGACCACAAGGTGGCGAAGTGAGTTTGCTGTAAATCGGTTTGTCTCACCGGCCGGGTGTTCGCATACGATGCCGCGTTCGTGTGACACACTCGATAGTGGCCTTTCCCCGACGATGGTCTCCGCGCCCCGGCTTTTACACGATCTCGGGGGTGTCGCTATCAATGTCCCGCGAGTGTGCATAATATTTCTCGCCATCGCAGTACACGCCGCGTGGGTCGTACAGTGCGCATGGCCAGGAGTTGGTACCATCAAAGAAGAACGACAGCTTGGGATACAGGCGGCATTTGGCGTCCATGGACGTGTACGGCCCGTCCTTGTTGGACGAGGAAAACAGCTCATGGAGGCGCTTTTCTCCGCCCTGAAGGGCGGCCCTGTCTATTTCTTTGTCGGTGGTTGGTGCGCTGGCTTGGCGAACAGTCATCAGTTATCCTATTGAAATGAGTTATCTATCGGCACAACCCGATCTGGAAGGAGAAAACGCCAGTTCGGCCGTGTTGAGGTCGCGCAGGATCACGCAGACGTAGGCGTCGTCCTTGTTCGGATCGGGGTCGCTGTGCGGGCCGCCTCCGGGGAAGCGGACCATCATTGAGCGCGTTTCCCTGTTCAGCGCTGGCGTGTCGCCTTTCGGATCTTCTTCAGCCCACTTCCATCGGACGGTTGTGGGTTTGTGCCAATCCGCGAGGCCAGGGTGGCAGCAAGCTGCGGCTGCGCCATCGTTCTGTGGCGGCGCATCGCCTGCCCAGTATTTGTCGACAAATACATCAAATGCATAGCGGTCCGTATGATTGATAGGCACCATCGCCATGGCGGTTCCGCGGGAAGCAAACGGATCATCCGGCAGGTGGGAGGCCCCGGCACATGCCGAGAGCGTGACCAGCGTGCACGCAGCGAGGCTTGTCAAACGGAGAGAGATGGGTTTCATACCGCCTGTTCCTGTTGTAGTCGAAGCGGACGTCCGCCATACATTTGCCTGGTGTGGCAACCGTGCAGGCAGCAAGGATCCGCTGTGCGCAAAGAGAGAGGGCTCTTCGCGCTACCTTTGTCGACAGGAATTTAAGCCGGTTTTAATATCGGCTATCTTATTAAGCTGAACCACGTCAGCTTGATAGCGAATGCGGGATAGCGATGAGGGGGGGCGCGCCAGAATCCAGGGCGGACTCGCGACCAAGCCAGCTATTGTGAATCAATCCCGTAAGGCGGCGCGGCGCGGGCGGCCCATGCCGGCATAGTCCGGCAGCGCATCGACGCTCTTGCCGATTGCCTTCGCATAGAGCGGCAGCATATCCGGCAAACGCTTGATGATGTCCTTGCGCCGCGCCGGCGTGTACGGGTGCACGTAGATATAGCCCTGATCGCGATTGCTGCGCGTCGCCGTGGCGAGCTTGTCCCATAGCGTGACTGCCGCACGCGGATCGAAGCCGGCGCGCGAGGCGATATCGCTGCCGATCACGTCGGCCTCGGTTTCGTCGGTGCTCTCGTACTTCATCTCCAGCAGCCGCGAACCGATGCCGAGCGGCGCGGCACCTAGATCGGCGAGCCCGAATAGCTGCGGGATCGTGCCGGATGAGTCGAGCTGACTGGCCTGCAGTTCGCCGAGCCGCTCGCGCGCATGCTCGCGCAACGCATGTGCGATCTCGTGACCGATCAGCATGCCGAGTTCGTTGTCGTTCAGACGTACGCGATCGAGCAGACCGCCATAGACGACGATCTTGCCGCCCGGCAGGCAGTACATGCGGATATCGGGCGAGCGCACCACCGCCACGTCCCACTTCCAGCCCTTCGCGCGCTCGTTCCACTTCAGCGAGTAAGGAATCAGCTTGTCGACGATCGAACGAACTCGTGTGACATGAGCGTCGGTGTCGCCGTACAGGCGGTTCGCGTGCTCTGCGCCGTACGTGATCTGGTTGAACTCTTCGGCGGCCTGTGCCTCGAGCATGGGCGATGGGATCAGGTTGCGAAACACGAGGTAGCCACCATAGCGCAGCTGTGTGTTCGGAGCACTGTAAGTCGGGGGTGTGGGGGTGTTGGCGGCTGCAGCGGGCGCTGAATTTGCGGCAGGCGCTTTTGCGGCCGCTGCCGGCGCCGAGGTAGCGGCGGGCGTTTTGGCCGTTACTGGTGGCGGCTGTGTTGAAGCGGGCGGCGTGGCGGCCGCAGGCGCGCTGCCGGCGTTCGTCGCGCTGGTTGCGCCAGCCGCCGCCGATGTCGCGTTTTCCGGGTTCGCCGTATTCGGCACCGACTTTGCCGCCGGCGCCGGCACCGGCATCGGCGTGGTGCCGGTGGCCGGCGCTGCTGGACTGGTGCTGACCGCGGGCATAGCGGTCGCGTAGGCGCTCAGCGGCACGGTCAACGTCAGGCTTGCGCAACCGAGCGCCAACGCCGCACGCACCGCCGCACGGCTGGTCTTGGGCGAAGGAGTCCTGGCGGCATCCGATTCCAGGCGCACCACGCGCTTTGGCTGAAGCACCGTCACGACCGGATTCTCCAGGGCGCGATGCGCAGCAGAAGCAGCATGCCGGGCAGCGCCAGCGCGGTACACACAATGAAGTAGTCGAACCAGCCGATCTGCGCGACCACATAGCCGCTTGCCGCCGACGCCAACGTGCGCGGCACCGAAGCCAGGCTCGTGAAGAGCGCGAACTGCGTCGCGGTGTAACGCGGATCGGTGGTGCTGGCGATGTAAGCGGTGAAGGCCGCCATCGTCAGACCGGTCGCGAAAGTTTCCAGGCCGTAGACCAGGGCCAGCGCGACTGAGCGCGGATCGAGCTGCACCGTCCAGTCGACGCCGACTAGTGCGAGCAGTTCCGAGGTGCCCTGGCTCAGCCAGACGGCGATGTCATAAATCACGGCAAGGCCAGGCGATGTTGGGCCAAGATGCGCAAGCCACGCGAAGCCGAGCGTCGACACCATCTGCAGCACGCCGAAGATCCAGAGCCCGCGGCCGATGCCGACCTTCATCATCCAGATCCCGCCCACGATCCCGCCCGCCAGACTCGCGCCGAACGCGGTGGTCTTGGCGATCACGCCGATCTGCGTGCGCGAAAAGCCGATGTCGAGAAAGAACGACGTGGACAGCGTAGTCGCCATCGTGTCGCCGAGCTTGTAAAGAAAGATGAAGCCGAGCACGAAGAGCGCGCCGCGCCAGCCGTCGCGTTGAATGAACTCACTGAACGGCTGGACGATCGCTTCGCGCAAATTTTTCGGCGGTGTGCCGTGCACTTCGGGTTCGCGCACCACCAGCGTCATGACCATGCCAGGCAGCATGAATGCGGCGGTGGCGATGAAAACGGTGGTCCACGGCAAATGGTCGGACAGAATCAACGCCAGCGAACCCGGCACCAGCGCGGCGATCTTGTAAGCGTTCACGTGCACCGCATTGCCGAGGCCCTGCTGCGTGTCGCTTAGCAGCTCACGCCGGTATGCATCGATTGAGATGTCCTGGCTCGCGCCGAAGAAGGCGACCAGCGCCGTTAACGCCGCGACCGTCCAGATCGCATCCTTCGGTGACACGAAACCGAGCGTGGCAATCGCGCCCGCGACCAGAATCTGCGTGACCAGCATCCAGCCGCGCCGTCTGCCCGGCCGCCAGCCCGGCAAACGCGGCACGTAGCGGTCCATCAGCGGCGCCCAGACGAATTTCCAGGTGTAGGGGAACTGAATCAGCGCGAAAAGGCCGATTTCCTTCAGATTGACGCCTTCGGAGCGTAGCCAGGCCTGCACCAGATAGACGAGCGTGAACAGCGGCAGTCCCGACGTAAAGCCGAGAAAGACGCAAATCAGCATGCGCGTATTCAGGAACGCGCGCCAGCCGGGATGTTCTTCGTGAGCGGTAAGTGCAGGCGCCTCGTGCGGCGGGTTCGACATGTGGATAAGTGGCGTTAGCTTTTCTTGACGCGATAGACCGCAAGACTACCACGCCAGTTCACCCCCCATCGCACCACCTGGCCGTCGTGCAGCACCACGCGGTCGAGAATCTCGATGCCGACTTCCGGCGCCAGCGCCTCGAAATCCTTGATCGTCAGCACCCGCACGTTCGGCGTGTTGTGCCACTGATAAGGCAGCGATTTCGACACTGGCATGCGGCCTTGCAGCACGGAAAGCCGGTGCGCCCAGTAGCCGAAATTCGGGAACGAGACGATGCATTCCTTGCCCACCCGCACCGTCTCGCGCAGGATCGCGGCCGTTTGATGGATGGTTTGCAGCGTCTGCGACAAAACCGCGAAATCGAAGCTGCTGTCTTCGAACAGACGCAGACCGTCTTCCAGATTCTGCTGGATCACGTTGACGCCGTTCTGCGTCGACGCCAATACCCCGGCGTCGTTGATTTCGATGCCGTAGCCCTGCACGTCCAGTTCTTCCTTCAACAGCGACAGCAACGAGCCGTCGCCGCAACCCAGATCGAGCACGGTGGCGCGCGGTTCGACCCAGCGGGCAATCGCGCGGAAGTCCGGGCGCAGCGCCAGATAATCGAGTGCTCGCTGGTTCATGCGTTCACCTCGTTCGCAATACGTTCGTAATAGGCGCGCATCAGGTTGTGATAGCGCGCGTCGTCGAGCAGGAAGGCGTCGTGGCCGTGCGGCGCGTCGATTTCCGCGTAGGTTACCGTGCGCTTGTGGTCGAGCAGCGCCTTCACCAGTTCGCGCGAGCGGGCCGGTGCGAAGCGCCAGTCGGTCGAGAAGCTGGCGATCAGGTATTTCGCCGTGGTGTGCGCGACGGCGGCGGTCAGGTCGCCGTCGAAGGCTTTGGCTGGGTCGAAATAGTCGAGCGCGCGGGTGATCAGCAGGTACGTGTTCGCGTCGAAGTAGTCGGCGAATTTGTCGCCCTGGTAGCGCAGATACGACTCCACTTCGAATTCCACGTCGAAGTTGAAGTTGTACGCGTCCACCGCGCCTTCCGCGCGGCGCAACGAACGGCCGAATTTTTCGGCCATGTCGTCGTCCGACAGGTACGTGATGTGGCCGATCATGCGAGCGACTCGCAAGCCGCGCTTCGGCTTCACGTTGTGCGCGTAGTAGTTGCCGCCGTGAAAATCCGGGTCCGACAGGATCGCCGAGCGCGCGACTTCGTTGAACGCGATGTTCTGCGCGGACAGCTTCGGCGTGGACGCCACGACGATGCAATGGTCCACGCGCTCCGGATACATCACGCTCCACGCGAGCGCCTGCATGCCGCCGAGGCTGCCGCCCATCACCGCCGCGAAGCGCGTGATGCCGAACTCGTCGGCGACGCGCGCCTGCGCGTTCACCCAATCTTCAACCGTGACGACTGGAAAGGTCGCGCCGTACGGATTGCCGGTCGCCGGATCGATGCTCATCGGCCCGGTCGAGCCGAAGCACGAACCCAGGTTGTTCACGCCGATCACGAAGAACCTGTTGGTGTCGAGCGGCTTGCCCGGGCCGACCATGTTGTCCCACCAGCCGATGTCCTTCGGATTGTCGGCGTACACGCCCGCCACATGGTGCGATGCGTTGAGCGCGTGGCACACCAGCACGGCATTGCTGCGCGTGGCGTTGAGCGTGCCGTAGGTCTCGACCATCAGGTCGTAACCGGCCAGCGAGCTGCCGTTCTGCATGAGCAGCGGCTCGGTGAAATGCATTTTTTGGGGAGCGACGATACCGATCGATTCCATTCATTCCGCCATTTAACAAATACAGGGCGGCTAGATTGGCGTCGGCGAGGCACGGAGGAGAAGCGGTGTGCGCGGCTGACGACCTCTTTAGCCGCATTTATAGTGAACTGCGGGATCGGATGTTCCCGGTAGTTCGCGCGCCCGCAATCGAGTCAGCAAATCGGCGCGTGATGGTGTTCAGCGTGTTCTGGACAGGGTCTCAGGAGTATCGAGGTGCCGAAGTCAGGCGCAAAGTATAGCGGAAAATTTCATGCGGCAGCGTCGTGGGTGCTGCCTTGCCGTTGCGCGGGCGGCGCGGACTACTGAAGAATCAGCAGCAGTTGCGCATCGGCGTGTTCGGCTGGCGGCCGCGCAAAGCCGCTGCGCACATACCGATGCCAGCGGCCAATGATGTAGCTCAGCAGAAGGCTCGCGCGGATCGCGGGATCGTAGCCGGCGGGCAGCGGGGCGGCGTGTGCATTTGCGCTCGGACCTGTGGTTTCGCCCGCGCCCGCGCCCGCGCTTGCGTTTGCCTCCATCTGAGCCAGCCGCAAACACTGCTTCAACGACGCTTCGACTCGCTCCAGCATCTGATTGACGCGCTCGGTCAGCCGCTCATGCTCGCCGACTAGCGCCTCGCAGGTCAGCACGCGTGTCATGCCGGGATTCTTCGCGGGGAAGTTGAGCAGCATCAGCGCAATCGCGCGGGCTTGCAGCACCCCGTTGCTTTCTTTGTCGGCGATCTGGTTGATCAAGCCAAAGATGGTCTGCTCGATGAACTCGATGAGCCCTTCGAACATTTGCGCCTTGCTGGCGAAATGGCGGTACAGCGCGGCTTCCGAGACGCCGAGCCGGGCGGCGAGTGCCGCTGTGGTGATCTTTTCGCTCTTCGGCGCCTCCAGCATCGCGGCAAGCGTCTGCAGGATGTGCACGCGGCGCTCGCCCGGCTTCAGGCGCGGCGCACGCGGGGCGGCCGACGGGGTGGGTTCGTGTTCGGCTACGGCTTCGTCAGGCTTGTCGATCGGCTGCATGGCTGTCGTCCCGTCTGCTGTCCCTTCAATCGAACCGAGCGGCTGCCCAGTCGTAGCGATTTTAACGAACGAATGCTTCGATCCACATAGTGCGGCCGGCCGGTGCCCGGCAGACGCGTCGGTACGCCGTCCGCGTGCGGTTTGCGCGGCAGATGGCCGGTGATCCACACGGTGCGGATACCGAGCCGCCGGTAGTGCTTCAGATGCGAACGCGTATCTTCTACGAGGATCACGTCTTTGAGCGAGACGTGTGCGTCGCGCATCGCCCGGCGCAGCATCGAATGGTCAGGTTTGGCGCGCCAGGTGCGGCGATCGCGCATATGTTCGATGGCAATCACCTGTTCGAACAGGCGCTCGATGCGCAACTCCGCGAGCACCGCGCGCGCATAGACCTCGGGTGCATTGGTCAGCACGATCTTGCGGCCGGGCAGCGACGCGACGAGCCGCGCGACACCGCGTTCGTGACGGATCATCGAACCGAGATCGGGGAACGTGTGGACGACTTTCAGGAAGTCGTTCGGGTCGAGCGGATGGTGGCGGGTCAGACCGAGCAGCGCCGCGCCGTAACGTTGCGTGTAGCCGGCGCGCAGACGGTTGGCTTCGTCGACGTCGACTTGCAATGCGTCGATGATGTACTGCGTCATGCCCTGATTGATCGCGGGGAAGATCGCGTGCGAGGCGTGGTGCAGCGTGTTGTCGAGATCGAACAGCCAGACCGGACTGCCGCCTGCGATGTGCGGACGACGGCGTCGGGAAGTGGGGGTGCGCATGATGGAGGGCGCCGTTCAGGCGCATGCAGCCGCTACACACAGCGAACGCTGACGACGCTTCGCGATGCGCAAGGCGGTAGAAGAGGAGAGCGTATTGTCGCGCCGGAGCGCGGCACGCTGTGTACCACTGAGCGCCGCGGCGGCGCAACTGCACGGCCCACCTGGCACGCCTGTACTGGCGTACCCCGTGGGCCGGGTTTGAGGCAGGAATCAATGCGAGCGGATCATCGTGCCGAACGGCTGTTCGGTGAGAATCTCGAGCAGCACCGAGTGCTCGATACGGCCGTCGATGATGTGCACCGAACGCACGCCGCTCTTCGCTGCATCCAGCGCCGACGAGATTTTCGGCAGCATGCCGCCGGAGATCGTGCCGTCCGCGAACAGGCCGTCGATTTCGCGTGCCGACAGATCGGTCAGAAGATTGCCTTCCTTATCCATCACGCCCGGGATGTTGGTCATGATCACGAGCTTTTCGGCGTTCAGCACGACCGCCAGTTTGCCCGCGACCAGATCCGCGTTAATGTTGTACGACAGGCCGTCTTCGCCGAAGCCGATCGGCGAGATCACCGGAATGAACGCGTCGTCCTGCAGCGCTTTCACGACCGCGGGATTGATCGCCTCGACTTCGCCCACCTGACCGATATCGACGTATTGGCCGGGATTGTCGCGATCCGGCATCTGCATCTTGCGCGCGTGGATCAGGCCGCCGTCCTTGCCGGTCAGACCGACCGCGTGGCCGCCGAAATGGTTGATCAGCGTGACGATGTCCTGCTGCACTTCGCCGCCGAGCACCCATTCGACGACTTCCATCGTCTCTTCGTCGGTGACGCGCATGCCCTGAATGAATGTGCCCTGCTTGCCGATTTTCTTCAGCGCCTGGTCGATTTGCGGACCGCCGCCGTGCACGATAACCGGATTGATACCGACCAGCTTCAGCAGGATCACGTCGCGCGCGAAGCCTTGCTTCAGCCGCTCTTCGGTCATGGCGTTGCCGCCGTATTTGATGACCACGGTCTTACCGTGATACTGGCGAATGTAGGGCAGCGCCTCGGCCAGAATTTCAGCCTTCAGGGTGGGCGCGATCTGCGAAAGGTCAGGGATCTCGGACATGGCGGCAGGCTCAGGCACGGAACAGTTAAAACAGGGCGAATTGTACAGGACTGGCGCGCTGCAACAGGGTTTTCCATAGCGGCGCCGGTGGCGGGCGGCGCCGGCTTTGCGCACTGCGCAATGGGCGGCTTTTCGCAGCGACGGCCGGCAAGCAAGCCTATCGCCGTTCAGAACTGCCCGAGAATTGGCCGAACGGCCGATTGCCGACCGACGGCGGCGCGCCAGTCGTGGCATCATTTCCTGATCCAGGCTGAAGTGAAACCACCGGCCCGTCATGAAATCGTCAACTTCCCGCTCCGCAAGCAGCGCGCTTTGTCCGCGCTGCGGTCAGGCGTTCGATTGCGCCATGCACCGGGTGCCGTTCGACTGCTGGTGCCGCGAGATGCCGGCCTTGGCGGCAGACAGGCTTGATCCATCGGGCCGCTGTCTGTGTCCTGAATGTCTCGCAGCAGAAATCGCGCGAGCCGTGCAATCGGCGCAGGGAGCCGGTTCGCCTTGAACGCGGCGCGGCGCGGTGCGGCTCTGGCGGCCGCCTTGCCGGCCTACGCCGCGTGGTGCCGGGCCGCAAGCATACCCAGATCGCGGGCAACGGCCTCCAGTGCTGGATCCCATTGACCGAACTGTGGCTGCCGGTAGAGCGTCGCGCTCGGATACCATGGGCTGTCGGGCCGGTCGAGCAGCCAGACCCAATGCGGATTGACGTCGAGCAGCACCCATGTGCGCCGGCCGAGTGCGCCGCTCAGATGCGCCACGGACGTGCAAACAGTGATGACGAGATCGAGCGCGCTGACAAACGCCGCAGTGTCGTCGAAATCGGCGAATTCGGCGGTGTAGTCCGACATCGGCAGACCCGCCGCTCGGGCGGCAGCGACGTCCGCTTCCGCACCGGGTTGCAGCGAATAGAACGCCATGTCGTGCATGCCGCCGAAATGTTCCGCGTAGCGCTCCCAACCGACCCGCCGGAATGGATTGCGCTGATGGCCCAGGCTGCCGGTCCATGTCAGTCCCACTTTGAGCCTCGTTTCTCCGCTAAGCCTCTTTCGCCACGACTTGCTGGCTGTGGCGTCCGCATGCAGGTACGGAATCGCAGCGGGGATGGTCTCTTCGCGCGTGTCGAATATCAAAGGCAGGCTGAGTAACGGAATTTCGTAATCAAACGGCGGCAAAGATTCGACGCGGCCACCGGCTGAATAGCCGTCCACATGATCGCTGAGGCTGCGCGCGAGCAGCGCGCCCATTTGCGGAAATGAATTCCAGACGAGGCGGCCGCCCTCGCGATGAACACGCGCGGCCAGCAGAGGGACATAGCGGCTGAACTGCAAGACATCGCCCATGCCCTGTTCCCCCCACACCAGCAGCGTTTTGCCGGCGAGCGATTCGCCTTGCCAGGTCGGCGCGGGCATGGCGGGGCGGTTGCCGCCCAATTCAAACGAGCCGTCCCAGCGCGCTTCATGGGTTTGCCAGCCGTGCGCGTAATCGCCACGCATGAGCTGCAGCATGCTGAGATTGGAGCGCATGGTTGCGTCGTTGGGTGCTAATGCACAGGCAGTTCTTGTGGCGTGCTCGGCTTCGTCCCAGCGTTGCGCTTCACGCAGCGCCAGCGCATAGTTGTTATGCGCCAGCGGACTATCCGGCGCGCATTGCACAGCGCTTGCACCGGCTTCGAGCGCGCGCGGCAGATCTAAATTGACGCGGCTTGCTTGAGTGAGATTGGTCCATGCGTCGCCGTTGCGGGGTTCGTCGTGAACTGCACTTTCCAGTAGAGCGAGTTGCTCGTTGAGATCGCCGCCAGTGAGTGTGAGGGCGCCAGCGAGATTGTTGCGCAACTGCGGCAAGGCCGGATCGATGGCGAGAGCGCGGCGATAGGGTGCGATTGCCTCGCCATGCCGGTTTGCCATCTGCAGCGCGTAGCCGACACGGAAGTGTGCAAGAGCGCGACGGGGATCGAGTTGGGCAATAATGGCGGCGAGTTCGATCGCGTCGTTGTGACGATGTTGCTCGAGCAGCGTGGCAAAGAGCGATTCGATCGACTCGTCGTCGAGTGGGTGGTGTTGCGCGGCGGCATCGAGCCAGCTGGCCTCCGCTTTTGCAGTACCGTTTTGTCGGGCTGCGGCGGCATGCCGCAGAAAAGTCAGGAAAGCTGACGAGGCGAGCGTCTCGCTATCAGAGATAGGCAGCATGGATGGTTTTGGGCGGCGCAAGAACCGGTGATGCGTGATCGGCCTAGGCAACGCGCTATCGCAAAAATTCCATGTTACCGGCGCGAGTTAGCGAGGTCAGTCGGACTAGTCCGAACAGGTAAACTTAAGTCATGCATCGTATAACCAACACCGGCCGGGTCAACCTCGGTCATCTGTTCTGGCTGCGCAGCCTCGCCATCATCGGCCAGCTGGTGACGATCGCGTTCGTGCAGACCTTCTTCGGCGTGCATCTGCCGTTGCCCGCCATGTTGCTCGTGATCGCGCTCGAAGTGATCTTCAACGGACTCACGTGGTGGCGTGTCTCGCAGCAGCGGCCCGAGTCCAATCTGGAGCTGTTCGGCCAGATCTGGGTTGATCTCGGCGCGTTGTCGGCGCTGCTGTTCCTCTCCGGCGGCACCACCAACCCATTCGTTTCGCTGTACCTGCCATCGCTCGCGATTGCCGCCGCCGTGTTGCCATGGCATCTGATGGCGTGGCTCGCCGCTTTCGCCGTGGCCTGCTACGCCGTGCTCGGCTTCGATTCCGTACCGCTCAATCTCGACAACCCGGCGAACCTGTTCGACTACTTTCGCGCCGGCATGTGGGTGAACTTCATGGTCAGCGTCGGCCTGATTGCGTGGTTCGTCGCGCGCATGTCACGCGCTCTGCGACTACGTGACGCAGCGCTCGGAGACGCGCAGCAGCGCTTGCTTCACGACGAACGCGCCGTCGCGCTCGGCGTGCAGGCCGCCACTGTCGCGCACGAAATCGGCACGCCGCTGTCTACAATTGCAATGTTGTCCGAAGAATTGCGCGACGCCGCGCGAACCGATAAGGGGCTCGCGCCGTACAGCGCCGATCTGGAACTGCTCGAACGGCAAATGACGCTGTGTACTTCGGCGCTTGCGCGGTTGCGCAGCCGTGCAACGACCGCGACCAACCGGCAAACGGTCAGCGAATGGCTCGGGTCGTTTGGCGAGCAATGGCGCTTGCGTCATCCGCATGTGAAGTTCGAGCGGATCGGTGTGCCGCCCGCAGGCGTCAGTCTTGACGATACGGTTGCCGTCAGTCAGATTCTGACGATTCTGCTCGACAACGCCGCGCGTGCGAGCCGCGATCACGTCACGCTGTCGTGCACGCTCACCGCCCGCGGCGACCAGATCGTATTCGAGGTATCTGACGCGGGCCCTGGCATTCCTGCCGCGTTGCGCGGGTCGCTCGGCGCGATGCCGGTCGACAGCACACAGGGGGGGCACGGCGTGGGACTGTATCTGGCATTTTCAGCGGCGGCACGTCTGAAGGGATCGATCGAGCTGGCCGATGTCAGCGAGATCAAGCCGCGTGGCACGCGTGCAGTGTTGAGGCTGCCGCTTGCAGCGCGCAAATCATCAGGTGCGGGCCGTCAAGGCACTACGCCATCCAACACGGAGAAACAGGCATGAGCGATATGAATTTTCTGGTGATCGACGACGATGAAGTGTTCTCCGGCATCCTCGCCCGTGGTTTGACGCGGCGCGGTTATACGGTGGCCGAAGCGCACAATGCGGATGAGGCGATCAAGTTGGCGAACCAGCAGAAGTTCAACCAGATCACGGTGGACCTGCATCTCGGCAACGATTCCGGTCTTACGCTCGTGGCCCCCTTGCGTGATTTGCAGCCTGACGCGCGCATGCTGGTGTTGACCGGTTATGCCAGCATCGCCACGGCGGTGCAGGCGGTGAAAGACGGCGCCGATAACTACCTGGCGAAGCCCGCCAATGTCGAGACGATTTTGTCGGCGCTGCAAAGCGAAGCGAGTTCGCTGCAAGCTGAAGAGGCGATTGAGCATCCCATGCCGTTGTCGGTTGCGCGTCTGGAGTGGGAGCATATTCAACGCGTGCTCGCGGAGCACGGCGGCAATATTTCGGCCACTGCGCGCGCGTTGAACATGCATCGTCGAACGCTGCAACGCAAGCTGGCGAAGCGGCCGGTCAAGCAGTAAGCGCTGGGGCTTGCGCGCGCTTGTGAGCCGTCAAGCAAAACGGGCCGTCTTTCACAAGACGGCCCGTTTTTTTACGCCTCACGCATGATTGGCTGCATGCGAGGCGCGCGGCTTTAAGGCGATATCAGCGTCGGCGCCGGCGTCGGCATCACAGCACGTAACGCGACAGATCTTCGTCTTCCGCCACGTCGTTCAGCGCGCGATCGACATACGCCGCGTCGATCTGCACCGTCTTGCCCGAGTGATTGCCGGCTGCGAACGAGACGTCTTCGAGCAGTTTTTCGATCACTGTGTACAGACGGCGCGCGCCGATGTTTTCGGTCTTCTCGTTGACCGAGTACGCGATTTCAGCCATACGGCGAATGCCGTCGTCGGCGAATTCCAGGTGCACGTCCTCAGTAGCCAGCAGTGCCTGGTATTGCTTGACGAGGCTCGCGTCGGTCGACACCAGGATCGATTCGAAATCGCCCACCGACAGCGAATCCAGTTCGACCCGAATCGGGAAGCGGCCTTGCAGTTCCGGAATCAGATCGCTCGGCTTGGCCAGATGAAACGCGCCACTTGCGATGAACAGAATGTGGTCGGTCTTCACCATGCCGTACTTGGTGTTGATCGTGGTGCCTTCGACGAGCGGCAGCAGATCGCGCTGCACGCCCTGACGCGACACTTCACCACCGCCTGCTTCACTACGCGACGCGATCTTGTCGATTTCGTCGAGGAAAACAATACCGTTCTGCTCGACGTTCTGCACCGCCTTGGCTTTCACCTCTTCGTCGTTGAGCATCTTGCCGGCTTCTTCGTCGGTGAGGACCTTGAGCGCTTCCTTCACCTTCAGCTTGCGGCGTGTTTTCTTGCCGCCGCCGATGTTCGCGAACATCGAACGGATCTGCTCAGTCATGTCTTCCATGCCCGGCGGTCCCATGATGTCCATGCCCACTTGCGGCTGTTCGACGTCGAGTTCGATTTCCTTGTCGTCGAGCAGGCCTTCGCGCAGACGCTTGCGGAAAGTCTGACGCGTGGTGCTCCCTTCGTCCGCTGTGTCGACGGCGCTCGAACTCGCGCCGAAACCAACCGGCCGGGCGCTCGGCAGCAGGATGTCGAGGATACGGTCTTCGGCCTGATCTTCCGCCTTGGTCCGTACTTTGCGCATTTCCGTTTCGCGCGTCTGCTTGATTGAGATCTCCATCAGATCGCGCACAATGCTGTCGACGTCGCGGCCGACGTAGCCGACTTCGGTGAATTTGGTGGCTTCGATCTTGATGAACGGCGCGTCGGCCAGTTTCGCCAGACGCCGCGCGATTTCGGTTTTGCCGACGCCGGTCGGTCCGATCATCAAAATGTTCTTCGGCGTGATTTCCTGACGCAGCGGGTCTTCAACCTGCTGACGGCGCCAACGGTTGCGCAGCGCCACGGCAACCGCTTTCTTCGCGCGGCCTTGGCCGATGATGTGTTTGTCGAGTTCCGAGACGATCTCGGCAGGGGTCATGGTGCTCATCGTGGGTCCTTACTCGATCGTCTCGATGACGCGGTTATGGTTCGTATAGATGCACATGTCGCCGGCAATCTCCAGCGACTTCTCCACGATCTCGCGCGGCGACAGTTCGGTATTGTCAACGAGCGCCTTCGCGGCGGCTTGCGCGTAAGCGCCGCCCGAACCGATCGCGCAGATACCGCCTTCCGGATCCAGCACGTCGCCGTTACCGGTAATGACGAGGGTGGTGGTGGCATCCGCGGCGATCAGCATCGCTTCGAGGCGGCGCAGCATGCGGTCGGTGCGCCAGTCTTTGGCGAGTTCGACGGCGGCGCGGGTCAGATTACCCTGATGTTTTTCCAGCTTCGCTTCGAAGCGGTCGAGCAGCGAGAAGGCGTCGGCCGTGCCGCCGGCAAAGCCGACCATCACCTTGCCGTTATAGATGCGCCGGACTTTCTTCGCACCGCCTTTCATGACGATGTTGCCCAGCGTCACCTGACCGTCGCCGCCAAGCGCGACCTTGTCGCCGCGGCGCACGGAAACGATCGTCGTGCCGTGAAATTGCTCCATATGCGTTCCTCTTTGCAAAACGGGTAGGACACGGTGGTGCAGCACCACCGCATGAATCCTGAAAGCGGACGGCGCGCAACGCTGAAACGATCAACCGGTTGGCGTGCGCTCGTACAACGCATGTTCGACTTATTTTAGGGCGTGCGCGGTCATATCAAGAGCCGGCAAATGGCATAAGACAAAAACACGGGATTCAGAGCGGAGGACTGTGCGGAAGGGCGCACAAAAGAAAAAAGGCGCACAGATCACCGTGCGCCTCTGACGAAGCAGCTAAAAAGGGCGCGGAGCCGAAGCCGCGCCGCAGGCGTTCAGTCGCCGAACAGCTTCTGGCGCAGTTCGCGGCGTTCCTGTGCTTCGAGCGACAGGGTGGCCGTGGGCCGCGCGAGCAGACGCGGAATGCCGATCGGCTCGCCGGTTTCTTCACACCAGCCGTAATCGCCCGAATCGATGCGCGCGATCGATTGCTGCACCTTCTTCAGCAGCTTGCGTTCGCGGTCGCGCGTGCGCAGTTCCAGCGCATGCTCTTCTTCGATCGTTGCACGGTCGGCCGGGTCCGGCACGATTACTGTTTCGCGCAGGTTCTCGGTCGTCTGGCCGGCATTGCGGAGAATGTCCGCCTGCAGCTGTTCGAGCTTGTTCTTGAAGAAAGCGAGCTGATCCTCATTCATGTAATCCTTGTCGCTCATCTTCAGGATTTCGGCTTCAGTCAAGAGTCGTTTCGTCGTCATCTGGCTTGCTTCTTCAATGTGAGGCAAAACTCTTACATAGTGCCCGCAATTTCGTATTGCCCGCAAAGGCGCCACGAGGACGCTGAGCGCTAGCAGGCACGGACGATGGGCTGTCGGTGACGCCGAAGCGCCTTGCGCCCACGCGCCGGGCGCGCCTACGCCATTGCGGGGCCGAAC
This sequence comes from Paraburkholderia sp. GAS348, assembly GCF_050434205.1. Classification (NCBI taxonomy): domain Bacteria; kingdom Pseudomonadati; phylum Pseudomonadota; class Betaproteobacteria; order Burkholderiales; family Burkholderiaceae; genus Paraburkholderia; species Paraburkholderia sp. GAS348. Next base: position 211,048 of record NZ_JBNPVT010000008.1, on the reverse strand, counting down.
TCCTCTGGAAACCGATTCTCAATTGTTCCTGAGGCATTGCTTGCCGGCAGCATGCCTTGTGCGCTGTGCCAGCCGGCATTGTCGGCGTGATTTCCGGATAAGATTTTCCGGCGCCGTTTCAGGCCCGGCGCGGAATACGCACTGACCGGGCAATTCGTTATCATTCTCCAGTGGGCACGTATTGTAACTGAATCACAATCCAGCACCGCAACTAGTGAAAATCCCCCGGCGGCGCATTGATATCCCGAAAATATAACGCGCGCACGATCAAAAAGCGATGGTCGTGCACGGTTGAATACAGCAGGGTTTTCACGTGTTTTTCACACGACCGACATTTCAGCGGGCTTTCAGCCGCTCCCCTGCGTATTCTGCAGACGATTGACCCGGCGCCTGCGGGGCGTACGCTCGTCGTTAGAGCGCTCCGGTGCGCTGGCACGCTGCGTGCCGTACCACCGGCGCGGCACGACAGGTGTGACGTTTACGCCAGGCAGGCGTCCAGGCCGTCGGTGATCAGGTCTTGCGGCAGTTCGATGCCGATGAACACCATCTTGTTGGTCTTCTTCTCGATCGGCTGCCATTTCGCGGCCAGGTCGCTGCCCATCATCTGGTGGACGCCCTGGAACACCACCTTGCGGTCGACGCCCTTCATATACAGCACGCCCTTATAGCGCAACAGGCGCTCGCCATAGATCTGCAAAATGCCGCCAAGGAAGTCCTCGAGTTTGTTCGGATCGAACGGGCGGTCACTGCGGTAGACGAACGATTTGATCTTGTCGTCGTGGTGCGCGTGATGGTGATGCGCGTGGTCGTGGCCTTCGTGGTCGCACTTGCCGTGGTCGTGATCGCAGTTTTCGTGATCGTGACCGTCGTGGTCGGCATGGGTGTGGCCGTGCTCGTCATGCGCGTGAGCGTGGCTGTGCGCGTGTTCGTCTTCAGCGAGGAAGTCCGGGTCGATTTCGAGCTTCGAATTGAGGTTGAAGCCGCGCAAGTCGAAGATTTCCTTGATGTCCGCTTCGCCGAAATTGACGAACTTGATCGCCGCCCGCGGATTCATGTGCAACAGGCGATGGCGCAGATCGTCCACATGCTGTTCATCGACCAGGTCGGCCTTGGTGATGAACAGGCGATCGGCGAAGCCGACCTGGCGCTGCACCACTTCATGCTCGTCCAGTTGATGGTTCGCGTGCTTCGCGTCGACCAGCGTGATGATTGCGTCGAGCAGGAATTCGTTGGCGATCTGGTCGTCCATGAAGAACGTCTGCGCGACCGGGCCTGGATTGGCGAGACCGGTGGTTTCGATCACGACCCGGTCGAAATCCAGTTCGCCGGACTGCTTCTTCGCCGCCAGATCGCCCAGCACGCGCGACAGGTCGCCGCGGATCGTGCAGCAGATGCAGCCGTTGCTCATCTGGATGATCTGCTCGCTGGTGTCCTGCACGAGGATTTCGTTATCGATGTTCTCTTCGCCGAACTCGTTCTCGATCACGGCGATCTTCATGCCGTGCTTTTCGTTCAGGATGCGCTTGAGCAGGGTGGTTTTGCCGCTGCCGAGAAAGCCGGTCAGGATGGTGACTGGGATCATGTTGGTCGCCTTTACGTGAGTCTGTGCGTAATCGAATTTACTGCGCGAATTTACAGCGCGAAATGTGCAGCGCGAAATGTGCAGCGCCGGATCTGCAGCGCGAAATGCGCAGCGCGCAAGCTGCAGCGAATGCGTCTGCGAATCCGGTTTGCCGGGCACGGCAGCCTGACGGCGCGCGGCCCGATCTAGGCGGATATTGAAACATATCTGTCAAGCCGGCGCTGACGGCGGGGGCGAACCCCTCCGCGGCACTCGGGAAATAGCCCTGAAGCTATGGGCGATCAGGCAATTTGCAACAGCAGGCCTTTCAGATATTCGCCTTCCGGGAATGCGGTGAGCAACGGGTGGTCGACTCCGGCGCCAAGGCGCTTGAGAATCCGCGCATCGACGCGTGCATCGGCCGCCGCGCCGGAGACGATCTTCTGGAACAACTCCGAGTCGATCGCGCCGGAGCATGAATAGGTGAACAGCAGGCCGCCCGGGCGCAGCAGCTTCAGGCCGGTCAGGTTGATGTCCTTATAGGCGCGCGAGGCGCGGTCCACGTGTTCGCGCGAGGGCGCGAATTTCGGCGGGTCGAGCACGATCAGGTCGAAACGCTCGCCTTCGTCGTAGAGGCGGCGCAGCGTTTTAAACGCGTCGGCGTCGAGCCAGGTGGCGCGCTCGGCGTCGAAACCGTTGGCGGCCACGTTCTGTTGCGCGATCGCGAGCGCGTCGCCCGACGAATCGATCGATACCACGCGCTTCGCCCCGCCTTTCAATGCCGCCAGCGAAAAACCGCCGGTGTAGCAGAAGCAGTTCAGCACGTCGCGATCTTTCGCAAGTTCCTGCACCAGCAGGCGGTTGTCGCGTTGGTCGACATAGAAGCCTGTCTTGTGGCCGTTGCGCACGTCGACGTGGTAACGCACGCCGTTTTCGCTCGCAATCAGCGCTTCCGACGGAGCTTCACCCGCCAGCACGCCGGTGATCGGCTCAAGCCCTTCCTTCTGGCGGATCGACACGTCCGAGCGCTCGTAGACGTTCGGGCAGCCGGTTGCGTCGGTCAGTGCGGCGACGATCGCTTCCTTCCATGCTTCGACGCCGGTCGCCATGAACTGGCACACCAGCTGGCTGCGCTGGCCTTCGTCTTCGGCCACGTAATGATCGACGATCAGGCCGGGCAGGCCGTCCGCTTCGCCGAAAATCAGCCGTACGGCACCCGTGTTGTGCACCATCGTTTGACGATGCGCGAGCGCGCGCTGCACGCGGCGCTTGAAGAATGCATGATCGATCGGTTCGGCTTCGTCGAAGCTCCACACGCGGGCGCGAATCTGCGAATGCGGGCTGTAGGCTGCACGCGCGAGGAAGCGGCCGTCGTGCGCGCGCACCAGCACGGTCGCTCCGGGAGCGGGATTGCCGTCGACGCGATCGATCGCGTTGGCATAGACCCACGGATGGCGGCGCAGCAGCGATTTTTCTTTCGACGGTTTGAGCGTAACGGTATTCATCAGGGTGTCAGCAGGAGCAGTAGGCCGCGTGGACAAAGAGGCACACGGCAGGTGAAGCGAAGGTTCAGACCGCAAGCCGCAAAAAGCAAAACAAAAAGCAAAGAGCGGAATCAGTCGCGTTTTTTGGCGCGTGGATGCGCCTGATCGTAGACGTGCGCAAGATGCTGGAAATCGAGCGCGGTGTAGACCTGGGTGGCGGTGATGCTGGCGTGCCCGAGCAGCTCCTGCACGGCCCGCAGATCGCCGCTCGACTGCAGCACGTGCGTGGCGAACGAATGCCGCAGCACGTGCGGATGGACGTTGGCGGGAATGCCGGCGACCAGCGCCGCGCGCTTCACACGCTCACGCACGACATTCGGCGACAGCCGATTGCCGCGCGTCGAAAGAAACAGCGGATGCGGATCGTGCTTCACCATCTGCTCGCGCACCGCGAGCCACGCGTTCAAGGCGTCGATAGCTTTGCTGCCGACCGGCACGATGCGACGCCGGTTGCCCTTGCCAAGCACTTCGACCTCGGCGGAGTCGAGCTTGAGCCAGCCCGCGGAGCGGTAGCCGTCGGCGTCGGCGAAACGGACGTCGAGGCCGACGAGTTCGGCCAGACGCAGGCCCGACGAGTAGAACAGCTCGAGCATCGCGTGGTCGCGCAGACCTTCGGGCGTCGCGGCGGGCGGGCTCTCCATCAGGCGCGTGGCGTCGTCGACGGAAAGCGCTTTGGGCAGTGATTTGGCCTGTTTCGGCGCCCGCACGGTGGCGACCGGGTTGGCCGGCAGATCGACGCGGCCCGCGAGCCAGCGGTAGAACGCCCGCCAGCACGACAGCCGATGACTGATCGAGCGCGCCGTCAGGCCGCCGGCATGCGCCCGCGAAACCGCGCCGCGAATATCGACAGCGGTGAGGCTTTCAAGCGGCCGACCTTTGGCCAGCAGCTTGAGCTCGTCGAGTTCGTGGGTGTAGCCGCGCAGCGTATGCGCCGATAGTCGCCGCTCATGTTCGAGATTCGACAGATAGGCGGCGATCGGGTCGGCGTCGGTCACGATGGCCTTTGGCGGGATCGGCGGATCAGCGGCTTAGCGCGGCAGCAGACGGCTCAGCGCTGCGCTGGCCAACGCGCCGATTTGCGTCAGGAAATCGGTGGCCATGCCGTCGTGGAAGCGGCGTGCGTCAGCCGAACCCATGACCAGCAGGCCGAAGGTGGGCTCTTCTTCCTTGCCTTCGGGGTCGCGCAGCGCGAGCAGCGCAATCGACTCGGTAGCGTGTGCGGACTCGCTCGCACCGCCCGCTGACGCGCCGTCGCTCACCGCCGACACCGCCGGCGCCAGCCACTGCGCTGCTTCGAAGCCGGTGTTCGCGCCACAGTACGGCGTGGTGAGGCTGTTCGCGAAGATTCGCACTTCTTCGCCGACATGGCGCGCGAACTCGGCCTGTGCATACGGCTCGGAGACGTCCCATACGCGCAGCGCGGCTTGCGGCACATCGAAAATATCGCGCAAGCCGTTGGAGATCGTGCGCGGCAGCGCGTACGGATCGCGCTCGGCCATCACGCGGATGGTCCAGCGATTGAATTTCGAGGCAATGCTGTCGTTTTCGTGACCGTAGCGCAGCAGCTCGGCCAGGCGCCGTTCGAGATGCTTGTTCTTGTCGCGCAGCATTTCCATTTGCCGTTCCTGCAGCGACACCGCGGCTTTGCCGTGCGGGTTCGCAAGCCGGATCGTCGCGAGCATTTCCGCGTGTTCGGCGAAGAATTCGGGGTTGGCGAGCAGATATTCGGCGACTTCGCGATCGTTCATGGTTTCGGCTAAAGGACTACGGGACGACGCCTTCGGGCGGCGCATCGGTCATGAGTTCGGTCGGCCGGTGAAAGAGCCGTTCTGGTTCTCCATCGGGCTGTTCATCGGCTACTTCATCGGCCTGTTCGAGGCCATGTGTCGGGTACTTCCTCGACCGATCGCTCGGCCGCTGAATCGGGTATTCCACTGGCGCGGGTCAGTCGGCCAGTTCGATCTCGCCTTCGAAGACGGTTGCCGCAGGGCCGGCCATGAGCAGTGGCGCACCTTCTTGCGTGCTGTCCCACGTGATGGTCAGCTTGCCGCCGTGCGTGTGCACCAGCACGGGCGCATCCAGCAGCCCGCGGCGAATGCCGGCAGCGACTGCCGCACACGCGCCCGTGCCGCACGCCAGCGTTTCACCGGCGCCGCGTTCGTAGACCCGCAGCTTGATCTCGCTACGGCCGACGATCTGCATGAAGCCCGCGTTCACCCGTTGCGGAAAGCGTGCATGCCGTTCGATCACCGGGCCTTCGACGAGTACCGGAAAATCTTCGACGTCGTCGACCACTTGCACGGCGTGCGGATTGCCCATGGACACCACCGAAATCCAGCGCGTCACGCCGTTCACGTCGAGCGGCCAGAGCGTGTCCGTGCCCTCGCGGTGGCCTTCGAGGCCTTTGGTGGCGAACGGTACGCGCTCCGGTTCGAACACGGGCGCGCCCATGTCGACCAGCACTTCGCCGTTTTCCTGCATGGTCAGCAGAATGGTGCCGTTCTGCACCTGCACGCGCACGCTGCGCTTGTCGGTCAGGCCGCTGTCGCGCACGAACTTGACGAAGCAGCGCGCGCCGTTGCCGCAGTGCTCGACCTCGCCGCCGTCGCAATTGAAGATGCGGTATCTGAAATCGACGCCGTCTACGGTGGGCTTCTCGACCAGCAGCAACTGGTCGGCGCCGACGCCGAAATGCCGGTCCGCGAGCGCGCGCACCTGCGCCGGCGTCAGGTTGACCGGTTGGGTGTAGCCGTCGAGCACGACGAAGTCGTTACCCGCGCCGTGCATTTTGGTGAATTTCAGTTTCATCGCGCTATTGTAAGTGACGCGCCTGCAGGCGGGCCGAACGCCGTTTTATTTGCTGCTTTGTTTGCCGCTTCATTTCCTCGTTCAGGCGCTTTTTTCGACGGCCGGTCAGTAGACGCTCGGCTCGCCCGGCGGCCGGGTCTTGAAGCGCTTGTGCACCCAGTAGTACTGCTCGGGGATCAACGGAATCTGCTCTTCGAGGAAGATGTTCATGCGGCGCGCGTCGGCGTCGTCGTCGCCGGTGGGGTAGTTTTCCCACGGCTTGAACACCTTCAGCCGATAACCCTTGTAGTTCGGCAGTACCTCGCCGATGAACGGCACCACCTGCGCATGTCCGACCTTGGCCAGACGGCCGACCGCGGTCAGCGTGCAGGCGGGCACGCCGAAGAACGGCGCGAATGTCGAATTGCGTGCGCCGTAGTCCATATCCGCGCCAAGCATCACCGGCTTGCGGTCGCGCAGCCAGCGCAGCACGATGCGCGCACTGTCGGCACGGCTCGCCATGTCGGCGCCGAAGCGCGCGCGCGCCGCTTTGGCGACTTCTTCGAGCTCCGGGTTCGACATCGGCTGATACAGCGAGCCGCATTGGCGCTTGAGCGAGTAATTCAGAAAGATCGAGCCCGCCTCGATACCGACGAAGTGAAAGCCGAGGAACAGTGTAGGCGGCAGATTCGGGTCGGTGAGGTCGATTTCGCTGTCGAGCTGGATCAGCTTTTCGAGCTTTTCCGCCGAGCCGAACCATTGCACGCTGCGTTCGACATAACTGCGGATCGCATGCCGGAAGTGCTTCTGGGCGACTTCGTCGCGGCGCTCGTCATTCCATTCGGGGAAGCACAGTTTCAGATTGATATGAACAATGCGCTTGCGCCGGCTCGGGATCTGGTACAGCAGCCAGCCGAGTCCGTCGCCCACGCGGGCGACGAAACCATACGGCAACAGTGCAAACAATTTCAGCAGCCCGATTGCGAGCATCGCGCCATAGCGGCTCAGCATGAGGCACCCCGCTGCGGGGTGCCTTGCCAGGCTGTTGTCAGGAAAGCGGAGAAATTGACGTGATACCGCACTCGTGGACGCCCTGTGACATTCAAAGGAAATCGCTATAATAAGGGCTTCGCCGAGTTAATAGACAACTTGCGGGGCGAAGCTGGCGGGTGCGATCCACAGGATAGGCCCCTGCCGGTAAGGTAATCCGCTAAAGCGTCGCCGCTTCAGGTCTCCCGAAGTTGGCTACGTGAAACTCAACCGTAACCACACAACAGGAGTCCGCAACGTGGCAAACGACTATCTCTTCACTTCCGAATCCGTCTCCGAAGGCCATCCCGACAAAGTCGCGGACCAGATTTCGGACGCCATCCTCGATGCCATCCTGGCCCAGGACAAGTACTCGCGTGTTGCAGCCGAAACGCTGTGTAACACGGGTCTCGTCGTGCTGGCCGGGGAAATCACCACGACCGCGAACGTCGATTACATCCAGGTCGCACGCAACACGATCAAGCGCATCGGCTACGACAACACTGAGTACGGCATCGATTACCGCGGCTGCGCGGTGCTGGTGGCATACGACAAGCAATCGCCGGACATCGCTCAGGGTGTGGACCGTGCGCACGACAACAACCTCGATCAAGGCGCCGGCGACCAGGGCCTGATGTTCGGTTACGCGTGCGAAGAAACGCCGGAATTGATGCCGCTGCCGATCCACCTGTCGCACCGTCTGGTGGAGCGCCAGGCGAATCTGCGCCGCGACGGCCGTCTGCCGTGGCTGCGCCCGGATGCGAAGTCGCAGGTCACCGTGCGTTATGTCGACGGCAAGCCGCACGCGATCGACACGGTCGTGCTGTCCACGCAGCATTCGCCGGACATCGACCTGGACACGCTGCGCGAAGCCGTGATCGAAGAAGTCATCAAGCCGACGCTGCCGGCTGACCTGATCAAGGGCAACATCAAGTTCCTGGTGAACCCGACCGGCCGGTTCGTGATCGGCGGCCCGCAAGGCGATTGCGGTCTGACGGGCCGCAAGATCATCGTCGATACGTACGGCGGCGCAGCGCCGCACGGCGGCGGCGCGTTCTCGGGCAAGGATCCGTCGAAGGTCGACCGTTCGGCAGCTTATGCCGGCCGTTATGTCGCGAAGAACATCGTGGCTGCTGGTTTGGCGTCGCGCTGCCTGATTCAGGTGTCGTACGCGATCGGCGTTGCCCAGCCGACTTCGGTGATGGTCAACACGTTCGGCACGGGCCGTGTGTCGGATGCGACGATCACGAAGCTTGTGCTGGAGCATTTCGACCTGCGTCCGAAGGGCATCATCCAGATGCTCGACCTGCTGCGCCCGATCTACGAGAAGAGCGCGGCCTACGGTCACTTCGGCCGCGAAGAGCCGGAATTCACGTGGGAAGCCACGGACAGGGCTATGGCGCTCGCCGAAGCAGCCGGCACCGAACCGGTCGCTGCGATCGCCTGATAAACAGGCGCGCGGTCCGCTTCAGCCAAACCCCGCCGGCGCAAGCTGTGCGGGGTTTTTTATCGCCTGCGAATTGTGTGGCAGCTCATTCAGCGGCTCGCAAACGCGAACGCAAACCAGCCGGTGCTGCCGTTCGTCGACATACGGCGCGGTCGGCGGCTCGTGCTTTGCGGTGCGGCGACCGGCGCATTGCGCGTAGCGGTGAGGTGCAGCGGCGTCGGTTTGCGCAGCAGCGTGCGCAGAGAAAAACGGCGCGAACTGCCTTTCAGGCGCAGCGCGGAGAAGAAGGTGTGGAACCACGTGCGAATGCTGTCGACCGCTTTGGCTTCGCGCCATTGTTCACCCAATGCGCGAGTGCGGGTGGCATGGTGACGCAGCGCACGCACGACATGGCGGCGCGCCGGACGCGCCGCTTTCAACGCGGCGCGAGTAAGACGGGTGCTCAGAAGAGTATGCATGGCTTCACAAGTGGGCAACGTGCCGCGCGACGGAGTGTGTGCCAGAAAGAGCACCAAATGTGCCAATGGCGGTGTCGCGCTGGATAGCGCGGAAGCCCGGAATTCGAGGGAAAAGGGCGCGGAGGCCGGTGGAGCCGGTCACAGCGGCGCTTGCGCGCCGCAAAAGTGCGGGAGTAGCGATCAACATGTGTGCAGGCTACACGCGATTCATGACGTCAGAAAGTCGGTTTTTACCCTGCGAATACGGGTTTTTACGGGGTAAACGCGATATGCCACGCTTGCGGGGTCGAGCCCTTTGCGGTCGATTTTCGTGCGTGCTTGCCCTGCCAGGGTGCCGTGCAAACTGCCATTTCGCGTGAGAGTAGTGCGTAAGGCCTTGGCTTCTCGAAAGGCGAAACAGCGCACGGTCCGATCGCGCCCGTTTTACAATCGAGCATCAGCCAGTCGAAAGTAACGGAACACCATGTCACTTCACTCGAAGAAAGAGCAGATTCAAACGTTGCGGGAGCAAGGATTTGTCGTTGTACCTGGGTTGGTGTCGCCCGAGCGTTGCGGCGAACTGAAGCAGATTGCCGAGCGGCAGTTGCAGGAAGCGGTGGCGCCGATCGAGTTCGAAGCGGATCTACGGTATCCGGGCGCGCCGGAGTCAAAGCATGCGCCGGGCGGCCATACGGTTCGCCGGCTGCTGGATGCGTACGGGCGCCATCCGGATTTTGCGCAGTGGGCGACCGCACCGGAAATTCGCGGCTGGATGGAACTGTATTTCGGTGAGGAACCGCGCTTATCGCGGGCGCATCACAATTGCATGATGACCAAGCACCCTGCTTATGGCAGCTTGACCGGCTGGCATCGTGACGTGAGGTATTGGTCGTTCGAGCGTGACGATCTGGTGTCGGTGTGGCTTGCGGTCGGGCCGGAGACGGTCGATAACGGCGCGTTGTGGTTAGTGCCGAAGTCGCACAGCGCTACCTTCACTTCCGACCGTTTCGACGAGGCCAAGTTTTTCCGCTCCGATCTGGAAGAGAATCAGGCGTTGATTCGCACCGCGGTTTCGCCCGAGCTCAATGCCGGCGACGTGGTGTTCTTTCATTGCAACACGCTGCATTCGGCTGGCAAGAACCTCAGCGATCAGGTGAAATTTTCTTTGGTGTTTACCTATCACGGTGCGAGCAATGTGCCCCTGCCGGGATCCCGCTCGGCAGCCAAGCCTGAAATTGCCTTTTAGTTTTTTTGCCCTGCGCGGCGCGGATGTTTGCTGGACTCGCGCCGCGCGGGCAATCAGCGCCCTAACGCTTCTCTACCGCTTGCGACCGGAAAGTGCCACGCCCGTGAGGCCGGCGATTGTCGCCACTACACCTGCCGCAATCAACATGATCGCCTTATTAGTCGGAGACCCGGTAAACACGCGAGACACCTCGCTGCTGACCGAGTTGAACGCCTGCCCGCCGAAATACAACAAGACAATACCGCCGACAATCAGCGCGATTGAAATCGCCTTCGTCATGAATCCGCCTCCCTTCGATAAGCTCTGATCGGCCAAAGTGTAGGGGAGCCGCAGGCAGTCGTCCATCCCGCATAGTGGGCCTCTGCAGGCAGCACGACGATTGGCTACCATACCGTTCTGGTCCCGCCCATATCCAGACATAAAACTTGCACGCCTCGCGCAGCACGTGATTTCCTCACGCCCGTGATCGCCGGGCGACTTCAACATCAAGGACACTAGCAATGGCTTACGAAGCAGCTTCAGAACGCTATTCGGACATGCAATACCGCGTCTGCGGCAAGTCGGGGCTCAAACTGCCGGCGCTGTCGCTGGGCCTGTGGCACAACTTTGGCGATACCACGCCGATCTCCACGCAGCGCGATATCCTGCGCACGGCCTTCGATCTGGGCATCACTCACTTCGATCTCGCCAACAACTACGGCCCCCCGTACGGCAGCGCCGAAACCAATTTCGGCCGGCTCTTCAAAGACGACTTCAAGCCGTATCGCGACGAACTCCTGATCTCGTCGAAAGCGGGTTGGGACATGTGGCCGGGTCCGTACGGACAGGGCGGCGGCTCGCGCAAATACGTACTCGCGAGTCTCGATCAGAGCCTGCAGCGCATGGGCCTCGACTACGTCGATATCTTCTATTCGCATCGTTTCGATGCCGATACGCCGCTCGAAGAAACCGCCGGTGCATTGGCGAGTGCCGTACAGCAAGGCAAGGCGTTGTACATCGGTATTTCGTCATACTCGGCAACCAAGACGCTCGACATGGCGAAGCTGCTCGCCGAGTACAAGGTGCCGCTGCTGATCCATCAGCCGGCGTACAACATGCTCAACCGCTGGATCGAACGGGAACTGCTGGACACGCTCGGGAAAGTCGGCGCGGGCGCCATCGCGTTCACGCCGCTCGCGCAGGGCTTGCTCACGGGCAAGTATCTGAACGGCGTGCCGGAAGACGCGCGCGTCAACAAGCCGGGCGGCGGTTCGTTGAAGCAGGAGCATCTGAGCCCGCAAAACATCGAACACGTGCGCAAGCTCAACGACATCGCGCAGCGTCGCGGACAAAGCCTCGCACAGATGGCGCTTGCCTGGGCACTGCGCGATCCTCGCGTCACGTCCGTGCTGATCGGCGCAAGCCGCGCGGAACAGGTGCGCGAGAACGTCGGTGCGCTGAAGAATCTCGCGTTCTCGAAGGAAGAGCTGGCGGAGATCGACCGCTACGCGACTGAAGGTGGCATCAATCTGTGGGAAAAGCCGTCGACGGACCAGGCGATCTGATCGCACGGTGTTTCAGGTGGTAGAAACAAGGAAAGCCGCCCATGAGGCGGCTTTCTTTTTCGATGCAGTTCAAGCGCACACGCTTCCCGCACAGTGGCCGACGCGACTATGTTCAGGCAACCGAACCATCGGCGAAGCGTAGAGGCCGGCTTCGCCAGACCGCGCTAAACCAGCGCAGGCAAGCCCTCGACCAACACGACCGCGAACATCACTCCGATCAGCGCACCTAGCACGCGCAGTGCGTTGTGACGCAACTCCGTCTTGCAGGGAAGCGCGCCGACAAACAAAGCCCCGGCCAGCGCCATCGGAATGACCAGGATGAAATCGCCGATCGTGAAGTAGGTCGTCATACCCGTCTCCTTTTTTAGTACTGGCGAAGGCAGCGGCTCTATTTCTGGAGTCATGCGCTGCAGACGCTCGAATCGAGTATAGGCGACGATTAGATCGACGTAGCCACGCTTTGCGGCGCTGCAGCGTGTCTTCGCAGGCCGCTGAACCCAGTGCTGCAAGGGGCGCCGCGATTGGCGCGCTGCAGCAAAAGCGTAGTAGAGGGTGAAGGGGTTGCTTACACGGCCCTTACTTTTCAGCCTGGTTCGATGCACGGCGGATTGTTGTCGCCTAATTCAGGTGTTCATAGGTTCGGGTACCCCGAAAGCCCGGGTACGCCCAAAGCCCAGGCACGCCCAAAGCCCGGGCACGCCCAAAGCCCGGGTACGCCCAAAGCCCGGGTACGCCCAAAGCCCAGGCACGCCCAAAGCCCAAGTACGCCCGAAGCTCAGGCACCTCCAAGATAAGACAGGTTCCATGCTGCGTCCACGCTTGGTTCCCCAAGGCTGAACAGCAGTGCTCCCTCATCCCGCGGTCCGTTCGTGTTGACCCAAGCGCGTGGCCGCAACGATGCCGATGACGAGCAGCGTGCTCACCAGTGCAGCGACGCCATTCCAGCCATAACCCGCCCAGACATGCCCGCCATAGGAACCGACCACGCTTGAGCCGATGTAATACGCGAGCAAATACAGCGCGGCCGCCTGCCCCTTGGCTTCTTTCGCGAGGCGTCCAACCCAGCCGCTTGCCACCGAATGTCCGGCGAAGAAGCCGAACGTCACGCATGCGATCCCGATTGCAATTGCCGTGATCGGATGGAGCATCGTGAGGGCGAGTCCGAGCGCCATCAGCAGCAGGCTGCCGGTCAACACGCGCGCCCGGCCGAAGGTATCGGCCATGCGGCCCGACCACGGCGAGGCAACCACGCCCGTTAGATACACGATGAAAATCGCGCCGATCTCCGTCTGACTCAACAGGTAGGGCGGCGCGAGCAGCCGGTAACCGATGTAGTTGTACAGCGTGACGAAGCTGCCCATCAGCACGAAGCCGAGTAGAAACAGCAGAGGCAAGCCGGGCCGCGTGAATTGCTTCAGCAGGGCGGTGCGGTGATGGGCGAAGCCGAGCCCGCGACGCGGCACGAAATGGCGCGACGGCGGCAGCAGCGCGCGAAACGCGAGCATCGAGAGAATGCCGAGCACGCCGATCGTGCCGATTGCCACGCGCCACGAAAACAGATCCGCGACGACGCCGGTAATCACACGCCCCGCCATCCCGCCGATCGCCGTGCCGCCGACATACAGCCCCATCGCGAGACCGAGTCCATCGGGGTGCACTTCTTCCGCGAGATACGCCATCGCAACGGCCGGTACGCCGCCGAGCGCGAGGCCTTCGAGTGCGCGCAACACGAGCAATTGATGCCAATGCGGTGCGATCGACACGCCGATCGTCAAGAGCGCGGACAGCGTGAGCGACGCGGTCATCAGCTTGTGACGGCTCCAGCCTTCCGAGACGAAACCGGCCACGAATATGGCAAGCGCGAGCGCGGCTGTCGTCAGCGAAAGCGACAAGCTGCTCTGTGCCGGCGTCACGCTGAACGCCGTAGAGAACGCGGGCAGCAATGGCTGTACGCAATACAGCAACGAGAAGGTGGCGTAGCCGGCGAACAGCAGCGCGATGCTGGCGCGCCAATAGACACGCGTGCCGCGTTCGAGATAGGGAATGTCGAGGACGTCAGACACGGCAGCGGAGGTGAAAGAAGCAGACGAAGCAGGAACAGCCGAAGTAGCAGTCCGGTGGGATTCCGGCGATGCGGTCACGAAAAAATCTCCTTGGGGCGCGGGAAGTACTCAAAGGAGTTAAGGATACGCTGATAAATCCGGACGGATGCGCTAACCGTTGTGCGTGAGAAACAGCATCCACACGATGCCCGCCAGCGCGCCCGGCAGCGCCGTGATGATGATGATGGGATCGAGCCACGACTGGAAATTCACCACGATCAGCAGGTACGCCAGCAGGATCGCGAACACGAGACCGGCGAAGAGACCTGAGAACGATTCGTTCATCGTCTGCACCTGACCGCGCACTTCGATGGTCGAGCTTTTGGGCAGATCGGCCTTGGCATCGTCGATGATCTTGCTGACGCCGTTGCGCGGATTGAGCCAGAACGTCGGCGTAGTCTGCTGGTTGCCAGACAGCGTAATCAGCAGATCACTCGCTATGTCGCGTTGCGAAAAGCCTGCTTGCTGGGCGCGCGTGCGGTCCACATCGATAAAGATGCGCGGCAAATCGGCGGGCTGCTGGACGCGCGCATCGGCAAGACCCGGCACCGTGCGCAGGCGGTTCAGCAACTGCGCGGCGAAGGCGCGATTGCCGGCCACGTCGCGCCCGACGATCCACATGGCTAGCGAGGTCGCTGAAAGCCAGAGCCGCCGGCGCGGCACGCATAGCGGCCATGGCGCATGCCGCGGCGCCGGCCAGGAGCCCGAATGGGCGGATAAGGCGGGTCGTTCTGGCGGTGCATGATTTTGATATATCGCCCCGGCTGGGTTTATGATGGTCTCGTTACGACGCTTTACGCCCAGATCATCGGCCCGGCGCGCTGTAATGGGAATAGGGCGAAACGACGGGTGAACAGCCTTGTGTTCGCGCTTTTCATGGCCCCGCAAAACGGGAACAATGACTCGAACCTCTCACGCGTCTTACGCGCAGCAGATTGGGTGCGTACGCAACGTTATTGGCGAAGCGGCGCTTTTATCATCACCTTGACCGGCGTGGAAACCATAAAGCCGGCTATAGGAGAAACGGGGAAACATCATGCAAATCGGTTCCATTGTCCGATCGGTGCATATCGCCGTGCCGAAAGACGCACGTGGGATCGTCATGCGCATTCTTGGCGACATGGCGATGGTGGCTTGGTATGCCGGCGAACCCGGCACATCGGAGCATCTGAACACTGAACCCTTTTTCCTTGAAGATCTGATCGATACGGGCGAGCAAGTGCGCCCGGCGAGCGCGCAGGTGCATTGACACTCGTTTGATTCCGATTCAGGTAGTGACAAGGAGGCAGTCAACCGCAAAGTGAGCCGACGCCCTCGTCTTTGATGGCGGCGCGGCGCACAATGCGGACATGAACGACGACAATTTCGACCCACAGGACGGCGCCGATGGCGCCGTGCCTTTCGCCCGGCTCAAGCCGGAAATCGTGCTCGACGCGCTCGACAGCGTGCTCAGCAGCGTCGGTGTGTACACCGACGGTCGCATGCTGCCGCTCAACAGCTACGAGAACCGCGTGTACCAGGTGGGCGTGGAAGACGGCCCGCCGGTGGTCGCCAAGTTCTACCGTCCCGAGCGTTGGACCGACGCCGCCATTCTCGAAGAACACGCCTTTGTCGCCGATCTCGCCGCGCGCGAGATTCCGGCCGTGCCTGCACGTGTTTTCGAAGGCCGCACGCTGCATACCTTCGACGGTTTCCGTTTCTCGATCTTCGAACGCCGCGGCGGCCGCGCGCCCGATCTGGACCGGCGCGATACGCTCGAATGGCTGGGGCGTTTTATCGGCCGCATCCATGCGGTCGGGCAGACGCAGAACTACACCGAACGTCCCACGCTCGACATCAACACGTTCGGCTACGAGCCGCGCGACTTCCTGCTGTCGCACCGCTTCGTGCCTGACGACGTACGGCCCGCGTGGGCAGCCGTGGTGAATCTCGCGCTTGAGGGCGTCGAACGCGCATTCGAGCGCGCCGGCGATATTCGCATGCTGCGGATGCACGGCGATTGTCATCCGAGCAATGTGTTGTGGACCGACGCGGGCCCGCATTTCGTCGACTTCGACGATAGCCGCATGGGGCCGGCGGTGCAGGATTTGTGGCTGTTGCTGCCGGGCGAGCGCGCCGAGGCTTCGCGTGCGCTGGCGGATCTGCTCGCCGGTTATGAAGACTTCTGCGACTTCGAGCCGCGCGAACTGTATCTCGTCGAAGCGTTGCGCACGCTGCGGCTGATTCACTATCAGGCATGGCTCGCGCGCCGCTGGGACGACCCGGCGTTTCCGGCGGCGTTTCCGTGGTTCAACACGCAGCGCTACTGGGAAGACCGCATCCTCGAACTGCGCGAGCAGCTTGGCGCGATGCAGGAAGGGCCGCTCTGGCCGGTTTGAGCGTTGGCGCTTCCGTGCGCTCGCCGGGTCTGTGGCGGCCGGTGATACTGCGCAGCGCATGGGCCGTTAGCTCCAAGGCGCCGTCACGGCACGTCGACGATGTCTCCAAGGCGCCGTCCGGCACGTCGACGATGTCTCACGGCGCCTGCGCGGCCACGCTCGACGATTCCACCAGCGTCGATTTGACGATCACTTCGGCGCGCACGTCGCGCCCGATTGCTTCGAGCGCGGGGCGCATCTGCACGAAGTCGTCGGGTGTGCAGACCTCGCTGCCGAAATGGGTGGCGCCGTCGCGCGTCATCGTCATCACATTGCTGAGCGGATCGAACGCGTACTGCGACTGAAAATCGACGAAGCGGTCCTGGGTTTGTTTCGCTTCCGGCATCTCGAGCACGTGGAAATTCGCGGGTAATTCAATGCGCGCGTGTTCATGCAAGGCCAGGTTGTGACAGACGAAGGGCTGCGTGCGCTGCCGTTCGCCGAGCCAATATCGGGTGTCCGCTTCGAAGCCGCCGGCCAGACTTGTCAGCGCCGGAATCGAGGCCGCTGCGCCCGGCACCACGAGACTTTCGAGCGTGCCTTTCATCGTGATCGTCAGCGGGCCGTCGGCCACGTCGAGGTCGTTGGTGGTCAGCGTGGCCGTGCCGCGCAGGTTGGCGCTGCGCAATTCCGCCTGGATCGAGTCCTCACGTTGCGCGGGCGTTTGTGTGCGCAACATCGCGCGCGCCTGTTCGGCCGTGGCGCCCGACGCTTCCAGCCGATAGGTGAAGCTTGCTGAGCCGTCCGGTTCGACCTTGATCGACAGGTCGCTGCTGCGCGTCGTCAACTCCGTGGCCGGCGTTTGTGCGACCACCCCCTGATTGACGAGGACGGTGGGCCGGTTCATATCGGACGACGGCAGAAAACCGAACTCGACATTCGAGGCCGTCGAGTCGGCGTATTGCTGCAAATCCGGCAGCCACGTAATGGCGTGATTGATGACGCCGTAACCCGGCACGCTCGGCAGCGTATAGATCGAGCCGCTGCTGATCAAGGCCGGCTCGTTGCGGATGCCGAGCGCGTCGAGCAGCGCGCCATATAACGCCACGTGATCCTTGCAGTCGCCGTAGCGGTTCGCGAGGATCGCGCTTGCGCTGTGCGGCACCACTGAGCCGCGGCCGACATAGATCGCCACGTAGCGGACGTTGCGGCGCACCCAGTCGTACAGCGTCTTGGCTTCGTCGCGTGGGGTGTGGTCACGCGCGGTGAGGTTGTGCGCGAGACGCGTGACGGCGGCGTCGCGCGCGCTCGGGTCGGCGCTGGACGCCCGGTAGCTGGCGGCGAAAGCGGCGTAGTCCGGAAAGGTCGAAACCATCAGCCGGTCGCCATACGATACGTACGCGATCGAGCCGCGCTCGAGCCGGCTGAAATGCGCCTTGTCGTAACGATATTCGTAGCGCGTGCGGCCGTCGCGCGTGACCGGTTGCAGCGCGGTGAAGCCGCGTGCATCGGCATAGAGCGGCTTGTCGGCGGGCAGGTCGTAGATGAGGTGAAAGTTGTGCGTCGGCGCGAGATCGGGCGGCGTGAAGTCGCTGAACTCGCCCGGAACGATCGGCTGCTTTTGCGTCTTGCGATAGGTGAGGTGCACGCGCGCGCCGGGTTCGACGGCGGGGAACACGATCACCTTTTCCTGGATGTCCTGGAACATCGGCGCGTCGAACGAGCGGGCTTCCTGCACGTCGCGGATCTGCTCGGGCTGCACGTCGTGACGAACGCCGTCGGCAGTGATCGTATACGCCTCGATGATCTGCACGTCCGCCATATTGCGGTTGAACCAGACGTACTGCTGCGCCACCCGCGCGACGCCTGCTTCGTTGTTCACGTGCAGCGTCATCGAATCGAGCTTCGAGAAGGAGCCGTCGGCGTTGACGGTGAAGGTCTGCGTTTCGCCTTCGTTGGTATAGGGGTCGTCCAGTTTGGCCGCGATACTCGCGCTCGCGGCGTGAGTGCACGCCAGCCAGCCGAGACAAGCAAGACAAACCAAAGAGGCGAGGCGCATGGCGGGCAGGTATCCGGAACGGCAACGTTGACGGGATCGCCAATTAGAGTCGGTTTGCGCCGCCTGGATGTCAAGCGGATACCACGCTTTGCGATTGAGCAAATGCCCCAATTATGTAATGATAGCCATTCTCAATTGAAAGGTATCGACAGCTTTTTGTCGCATTGCTCCTCTTCTGTGACTGCCAGCCAGCCTCTCAGCCGGACGGCCCGAACCGCAAGCCGGGTTTGTCCCGTTCTTCCTTTCGACTTTCCTTTACCGCTGGTGTGAGCGGGCGCCTCGTCGTTGCCCTTCGCCGGTCGGCGAGGGTTTAACTTGCTGCGCCTGGAGCCTGGATGTGAACGCGCCTGATTCGATCGATATGAAACCTGCTGCTAGTGGCGGCACGCAAGACACCGCTCATACGCCGGAGCGCGGTCGTCATCCGATGGACGACGCCGAGCAGGCGGCGCGGCGCCAGCGTTCGCGGCGGGCGAATTTCATCAAGTGGTTGCGCAAGGTGCATGGCTGGGTCGGTTTGTGGGGCGCGGTGTTGGGACTGATGTTCGGCGCGACCGGTTTTTTGCTGAACCATCGGGGCGGACCGTTGAAGGTGTCGTCTGGTGAGGCGCAGGTGGAGGAGCTGCAGATTCCTGTGCCGCAACGGCAGTTGAAGTCGCCGATGGAGATGGCGAAATGGCTCAAGGGCGAGTTGAAGATCGACGGCAAGCCGGGAAAGGTGAAGCGCGAGCCGGCGCACCCGGTGGCGTGGGGCGATCGCAGGACGATGCAGCCGGAGTTCTGGCAAGTCGGGATTGTTGGGCCTGCTCAGAATGTGCAGGCGGAGTATTGGGTTGGGAATGGGTTTGTTGCGGTGAAGCGCACGCAGAACTCGTTTCTTACGACGATGAATAACCTGCATCGCGGCGTGGGGTTGAGTGTTGGGTGGGTTTTGCTGATCGATACGATTGCTGGTGGGATGATTTTGCTTTCTTTGACTGGCGTCTTGCTGTGGACCGAACTGAATAAGCGGCGTGTCGTCGGTGTCGTGTTGGTTGGCGGCTCGGTGGTTGCCGCCGTGGTTTGTGGATTGATGTAAAAAAGCGACTAGACACTACAAGCAGTGCCCCCAGAAGCAGCAATCTCCCGCGCGGCCTTAGCGCCCTCAACCTGCAACAAAGTCGGCAACGAAACACCATTCTTAGCCGCAGTAACCTCAGCGAGAATAGAAACAGCAATTTCAGGCGGCGTCCGGCTACCAATATAAATCCCAACCGGCCCATGCAACCGGGCCAACTCGACATCGTTCAGATCAAACTCCTTCAACCGCTCGCGCCGCGCCTGGTTATTCCTTCTCGACCCCAAAGCGCCGACATAAAACGCCGGCGTCTTCAACGCCTCCATCAAAGCGAGATCATCCAGCTTGGGATCGTGCGTTAAAGCAATTACCGCGCACCGCTCGTCGAGCTTCATCTCGATCACCGTATCGTCCGGCATCGTCCGCACGATCTTCGTGCCGGGAATGCTCCACTCCTCGGTGTACTCTTCGCGCGGATCGCACACGGTAACCTGATAGTCGAGCCCGACCGCGATGTTGCACAGATAGCGCGACAACTGCCCCGCACCGATTACCAGCATCCGGTAACGCGGGCCGTGAATCGTCAGCAGACGCTCGCCGTCGAAATGCACGCCGTCCGTCGCCTGCGCCGCATCGAGCCGCACCGCGCCCGTCACCATGTCGACTTCGCGCGCTACCAGACGACCGTCCTCGACCGCATGGCACAGCTCGGCAATACCGCTTTGCGGTGTCAAAGGCTCCAGCACCAGCTGGATCGTGCCGCCGCACGGCAGGCCGAAGCGATGCGCTTCCTCAGCCGTAATGCCGTACTTCACCGCTTCCGGGCGCGTCTGCTCAATGCCCCTTTGCCGCACACGGTCAATCAGGTCGTCTTCAATGCAGCCGCCCGATACCGAACCCACCACGAGTCCGTCGTCACGCACCGCGAGCATCGCGCCCTCGGGACGCGGCGACGAGCCCCACGTCTTCACCACCGTCACCAGCAGCGCGCGATGTCCCTCTCCTAGCCAGCGTGCGCTGGACTTCAGAACTTCGAGATCCACGCTTTCCATGATTTCTTCCTTTTGGTTCCGTCGCCGCCGGACTCAGTGTCCGCGGCCTCATCCGATTCTGTATTTTGCGCCGCCGCTTCAGTTGCTGCAGTGCCACCCTCATCCGGGGCCGGTGCGCCGTCAGCGTCGCCGCCGACCTGCGCGCCGAAGCGCTTGAAAAATTCGCCCGCGATTTTACGGGCCGCGCCGTCGACCAGCCGGGAACCGATCTGCGCGAGCTTGCCACCCACCTGCGCAGTCGCCGTGTACGTGAGCTTCGTCGCAGCGTCGCCCTCGGGCTCGAGCGTGACGTGCGCATTGCCCTTGCCGAAGCCTGCCACGCCACCCTGGCCTTCGAAAACGATGGTGTAGGTGTTCGGCGCCTCGATGTCGGTCAACTCCATACGCCCTTTGAAGCGTGCCTTCACCGGACCGACCGACGCGCTCATCACCACCGCGTATGCATTTTCGCCATCCGGGTCGATGCTCTCGCAGCCGGGAATGCATGCGCGCAGGATTTCCGTATCGTTCAGCGCATCCCAGGCGTGCTGCTGAGAAACCGGCAGCGTATGGGTTTCACTTAATTCCATGGCGTTGCTCCTGCGGTTGTCGTGGCGGATAGGGTGACGCGAGGCGCGCGCGTGAGTTGCGCGAGATCGCGGCCAAACGCCGCCAGACTGTCTAGATTGTGAACCGGGCGATGCGCGTCGACATACGGCAGGATCGCCTGCACGCCGCGCGCTTTCGGTGAAAAACCGCTGAAACGCAGCAGCGGATTGAGCCACACGATACGGTGCGCGAAGCGGCGCAGGCGAGCCATTTCGGTGTCGAGCACCTCGATCGCTTCGTGATCGAGGCCGTCCGTGACGAGCAGCACGGTGGCTCTGCCCGTCAGCACGCGGCGCGCCCAGCGTCGGTTGAATTCGGCGAGCGCCGCGCCGATCCGTGTGCCGCCCGACCAGTCGACCACCTGATCGGTGAGCGTCGCGATTGCGACGTCGGGATCGCGCTCGCGTAGCGCGCGCGTCGCGTTGGTCAGGCGTGTGCCGAAAAGGAACACCTGCAGGCGCTCACGCGATTGCAGAAGCGCATGGCAGAAGTACAGGACCGCGCGCGAATAGTTGCTCATCGAGCCGGAGATATCGAGCAGCAACACGAGCGGTGGCTTGCGTTCCGCCACCGCGCGATATTTCCATACCGTCCAGTCGCCGCCTGCGCGCACTGCGTGCCGGGCGCTCGCGCGCAAATCGGCGTGGGTGCCGTGCGAGGCCGCCTTCAGGCGGCGCGTCGGTTCAGTGGCGAGCGGCAGACGCTGGCCGCGGATCAGATGACGCAACGTGCGCCATTCGTCAGCGGAAAGCGTGTCGAAATCGCGATGACGCAGCCGCTCTTCAGCACTGAAGGTGACGTGCGCATGCAGTTCGTGTTGTTCGGTTTCCTGCGGCGCTTTGCGGTGCGGCGAAGGCGGCGTGCGCACGGCAAGCGCGTCGGCGAGACGGTTGTTGCGTTTGGGTGGCGGCAGACCATCGCGGACTTTCGGCAGCAGCAGCGCGCGCAGCTTGCCTTCCCAATCCGGGTCGCGCCAGAACAGATCGAAGGCGGCATTGAAGAGGTCGCGTTCGTCCGGCGCGCAGACCAATAGTGTGGCGAGCGCGGCGCGCACATCGTCGCGCCGGCCGAGGTCGATCCAGTGCAACGCGGCGAGTGCATCGACGGCTTGCGCCGGCGACATCGGCAAGCCCGCGCCGCGCAGCACGCGCACAAAGTGCACGACGTTGCGGGCCAGGGTGGGCGTATCGGCCTGCGCGGCTGACCTGTCGATTGCGGCATTCATCGGACGCGCGCCGGCCTCGCTTGCGGGCGCTCCGCCGCCAGCCGACGCATCGTGGTCACCGTCCGTTGCCAGCGTCATCGCCGTTACTCCCGCACCGCGAGACATTGTGCGATCTGCGCGGCATCGACGCGCGCCAGATCGTCCTGATACTTGAGCAGCACACCCAAGGTGTTCTGCACCGATTGCGGGTCGAGTTCCGTCACCGACAGCGCTTCCAACGCGCGGCACCAGTCGATCGTTTCGGCGATGCCGGGTGCCTTGAACAGATCCATACCGCGCAGCCGATGCACGAAATCGACGGCACGCCGTTGCAATTCCGCCGACGTTTGCGGCGCACGCGCGGCGACGATTTCCAGTTCACGATCGCGCTCGGGATAGCCGATCCACTGATACAGGCATCGACGCTTCAATGCGTCGTGTACTTCGCGCGTCCGGTTCGACGTCATCACGACGAGCGGCGGCTGCTCCGCGCGCACCGTGCCGTATTCGGGAATCGATACCTGGAAGTCCGAAAGCAGTTCCAGCAGAAAGGCTTCGAACGGTTCGTCGGCACGGTCGATTTCGTCGATCAGTAGAACGCGGCGCGCGCCCGGATGATTTTCGTCGGGCATCAGCGCTTGCAGCAGCGGACGCTTCAGCAGAAATTCGCTGCGATACAGCGTGTCGTTGCCCGGCCGTTCGCCGGCGGCTTCGGCCAGACGCAGCGCCATGATCTGGCGCGGATAGTCCCATTCGTAGAGCGCGCTGGCGGTGTCGAGTCCTTCGTAGCATTGCAGCCGCAGCATCGAGGTGCCGAGCATCCCCGCCGCGGCTTTGGCGAGTTCGGTCTTGCCGACACCCGGCTCGCCTTCGACGAACAACGGCCGCTCCATGCGCAGTGCGAGATACAACGCGGTCGCGAGTTCGCGGCTGGCGAAGTAGTCCTGGGCTGCGAGTTGCGCGAGGGTGTCGTCGATTGAAGCAGGCTGCATGGTGTTCCTGAATCTGCACGATGAAACGGGTTACGCGCGGGGCAGCGCGGCCGCGGCGCGGCGGCGACGGACTGCGCGGGCCGGGAACGCGGCTGACGTGCCATGCCGGGGCACGTCACGTCAGCCGCCAACCGCAGGGATCGCTAACCGTTCGCCTTCGTCACCGCTCGTGCGGTCAGCACCGGAATCAGATGCGCGCGATATTCAGCGCTCGCGTGCATGTCGGTGTTCAGGTCGGTGTCGGATACGGTCGCCGCTCGCGCAGCCTCGGGCGTGAAATTCGCCGATAGCGCGCTTTCCAGTTCCGGCGCGCGAAAAACCGAAGCCGCCGCGCCCGTCACCGCGACGCGCACGCCGCTCGCGAACTTCGCGACGAACACGCCGACCAGCGCAAAGTGCGAAGCCGGATTCTCGAATTTCACGTACGCCGCGCGTTCGGGCACCGGAAACTCGACGGCCACGATCAACTCGTCGGGCGCCAACGCGGTCTCATACATGCCGACGAAGAAATCGCTCGACGAAATCCGTCGCCGATCGGTGACGATGGTCGCGTCGAGCG
The DNA here is from genome assembly GCF_050434205.1 of Paraburkholderia sp. GAS348. NCBI lineage: Bacteria > Pseudomonadati > Pseudomonadota > Betaproteobacteria > Burkholderiales > Burkholderiaceae > Paraburkholderia > Paraburkholderia sp. GAS348. The sequence continues at coordinate 187,483 of NZ_JBNPVT010000008.1, read as the reverse complement.
CCATCGCCGCGGCCGGATAGCAGGCAGCTGGATCGTTGTTCGCGAGCGAGCCGCCGATGGTGCCGAGCGCGCGCACCTGGCGATCGCCGATGTGCCCGGCGAGGTCTGCAAGCGCCGGCAGCACACGCCGAAGTTGGGCGTGATCAGCGACGTCCGCGTGACAGACGGCGGCGCCGACTGTCACCTTGCCGGCATCGACGGCGATCGATTTAAGCGCCGGAATCCGCGTCACGTCGATCAGTTGCGAGGGCTGCGCGAGACGCAGGCGCATGGTCGGCAGCAGGCTTTGCCCGCCGGCAAGAAACTTCGCTTCGCTGTCGGCGGCGATGGCTGCGGCGGCCGCTTGCGGATCCGTCGCGCGTTGATACTCGAATGAATACATGTCGAATGCTCCGCTCAGGATCTCAGTGGGGTTGCTTGGCCGCGTGGATCGCGGACCACACGCGATGCGGCGTCGCCGGCATTTGCAGGTCGGTCACGCCGAGCGGCGCGAGCGCGTCGAGGATCGCGTTGATGACCGCCGGTGGCGAACCGATCGCACCCGCCTCGCCGCAGCCTTTCACGCCGAGCGGGTTGTGCGTGCACGGTGTGCCCTTCACGGTTTCGACGGTGAAGTTCGGCAGATCGGACGCATGCGGCATCGCGTAGTCCATGTAGGAGCCGGACAACAACTGGCCGCTCTCGTTGTCGTACACGCAGCGCTCCAGCATGGCCTGCCCGATGCCCTGAGCGAGCCCGCCGTGCACCTGGCCTTCGACGATCATTGGATTGATCACGTTGCCGAAATCGTCGACCGCGGTGAACTGCTGGATGCGGCACACGCCCGTCTCCGGATCGACCTCGATTTCGCAGACGTACGAGCCCGAGGGATACGTGAAGTTGCTCGGATCGTAGAACGCGGACTCATCGAGACCCGGTTCGAGCACGTCGAGCGGATAGTTGTGCGGCACGTAAGCGGCGAGCGAGATGTCGGCGAATGCTTTGGTGCGATCGGTGCCTACGACGCGGAACACGCCGTCCTTGAACTCGATGTCTTCCGCTGCGGCCTCGAGCAGATGCGCGGCGATTTTCTTCGCCTTGGTTTCGATCTTGTCGAGCGCCTTCATGATCGCCGAGCCGCCGACCGCGATCGAGCGCGAGCCGTACGTGCCCATGCCGAACGGAATGCGGCCAGTGTCGCCGTGAACGACCTCCACGCTTTCCAGCGCAATGCCAAGCCGGTCCGCGACGACCTGCGCGAAGGTCGTCTCATGCCCCTGGCCGTGGCTGTGGGAGCCGGTGAACACGGTGACCGAACCCGTCGGATGCACGCGAATCTGGCCGACTTCGAAGAGCCCGGCTCGTGCGCCCAATGCTCCGGCGATGTTCGACGGCGCCAAACCACAGGCTTCGATGTAGCAGGAGTAGCCGAGGCCGCGCAGCTTGCCGTTCTTTTCGGATTCCTGCCTGCGCGCGGCGAACCCTTTTACGTCGGCGAGTTCGAGCGCACGGTCAAGCGTGGCGTCGTAATCGCCGGTATCGTAGGTGAGGCCGACCGGCGTCGCGTACGGAAACGCGCGGATGAAATTGCGGCGGCGGATTTCGGCGGGATCGAGATTCATCTCACGTGCTGCGGTTTCGACCAGACGCTCGACCACGTACGTCGCTTCCGGACGGCCTGCGCCACGATAGGCATCGACCGGTACGGTGTTGGTGAAGACCGCTTTTACTTCGGCGTAGATGGCGGGCGTCGCGTATTGGCCGGCGAGCAGCGTCGCATACAGGATGGTCGGCACGCTCGACGCGAAGGTGGATAGATACGCGCCCATGTTGGCGATCGTATGAATGCGCATCGCGAGGAACTTGCCGTCGGCGTCCATGGCCAGTTCGGCTTTGGTCACGTGATCGCGGCCGTGCGCGTCGGACACGAAAGCTTCCGAGCGCTCCGCTGTCCACTTGATCGGGCGGCGAATCTTCTTTGAAGCCCACGTCAGCGCGACATCTTCGGCGTACAGGAAAATCTTCGACCCGAAGCCGCCGCCGACATCCGGCGCGATGACGCGCAGTTTCGATTCTGGCAGCGACAGCACGAACGCGGCCATCAACAGGCGTTCCACGTGTGGATTCTGGTTCGCGACGTAGAGCGTGTAGCTGTCGTCCTGCACCGAGTAGCTCGCGTTGACCGCGCGCGGTTCGATTGCATTCGGGATCAGGCGATTGTTGACGATGTCGAGCGTGGTGACGTGCGCGGCTTTGGCGAAGGCGGCGTCGGTCGCGGCTTTGTCGCCGTGGCCCCAGTTGTAGCAGACGTTGTCCGGCACCTCGTCGTGCACCGCGGCTTGGCCCGGATCGGCCGCGTGCGCGGTGTCGACCACGGCCGGCAGCACGTCGTAATCGATTTCGATCAGTTCGGCCGCGTCTTTTGCGGCCTTGACCGAGCCGGCGATGACGAGCGCGACCTGATCGCCGACGTGGCGCGCTTTCGTGTGCGCGATGATCGGATGGGGCGGCTCGTTCATCGGCTTGCCGTCGGTGCTGTGGATCAGCCAGCCGCACGGCAGTCCGCCGACGTTGTCCGCGGCCATGTCCGCGCCGGTGAAGATCGCGACGACGCCGGGCGATTTTTTCGCAGCGGTGGTGTCGATGCTTTTGATCCTTGCGTGCGCGTACGGCGAGCGCAGGAACACCGCGTAGGTTTGCTGCGGCAGGACGATGTCGTCGGTGTACTGACCGTTGCCGGTGAGGAAACGATAGTCTTCCTTACGTTCGACGGAAGCGCCGATGAGGTGGGTGTCGGGTGCGTTCATCGTCGGCTCCTCAGGCGGTGGCTGGCGCAGTGGCCGCGGCGCTGGCCGTGCTGGCGGACTTCATGCCTTCGGCGCCTTCGAGCACGGCTTTGACGATGTTGTGATAGCCCGTACAGCGGCAGAGATTGCCGTCGAGCTGGGCGCGCACGTCGTCGCCGGTGAGATTGGGTTGGCGCTCGACGAGCGAGACCGCGCTCATCACCATGCCAGGCGTACAGAAACCGCACTGCAGGCCGTGGCAGTGTTTGAAGGCGGCTTGCATCGGGTGGAGGGCGCCGTCTTTGGCGAGTCCTTCGATGGTGGTGATGTCGGCGCCTTCGGCCTGGACTGCGAGGATGTTGCAGGATTTGATTGCGCGGCCGTTCAGGTGGACCGTGCATGCGCCGCACTGGGCGGTGTCGCAGCCGATGTGCGTTCCCGTGAGGCGAAGTTGATCGCGCAGGAACTGGACAAGCAGGGTGTTAGGGTCGATTGAGGCGCTGATGGGCGCGCCGTTCACCGTCAGACTGATGCTGATCGCCATGAAGTTGTCTCCTTATGGGGTGAAACCGGACCTTTGTTTTTCCTGCCTTCAGCTGCCTGTTCGTGGGGTCCGATGAGGGGGCTGCGGGTTTGGCGCTTTTGCGGTGCTTTTTTATGGGGCTGCCGAAAAGTAAAGCACAAATTGCGTGGGCGCGCTATTGGGTTGTCTGCCTGCTCGGCGGTTGTTTGGCTTGTTTGCCTGTGCGGCGGTTGGTTTTTTGTAGGCCTACGGCGTTGGGCTTGGGTTGATTTGTTTGCCTGCGTGGCGCTTTGTCTATTTGCCTGCGGCGTTGGCCTTTCCTTGAATTGATATTGGTTTATTAGCGTCGCCCCTGTGCGGGGCAGGCACTTACTTCTCTTTGCCGCCGCAAAGAGAAGTAAGCAAGAGAAAGCGGCTCAAACCGCCAATGCTAAGCGGGGGCCGTGGTTCGCACAGGGTAGTGGTGCATATGGAATCAGTGTTCTCGCACATTCAGCGTTAGTGACAAGGGCGTCATACTTCCAGCGGCGCTGCGCGCGCCGAAGAGTACTTCACAAAACCACCCCCTACGTTTTGACGCTCATGCCTCGCCAACGGGGCGTGGCCCGTCATCGCTCCGCCATCACCACCCCGATTCCGATTGGAACGGCAATGGCAAGGGCAATGGCAACGGCAACGGCAACGGCAACGGCAACGGCAACGGCAACGGCAACGGCAACGGCAACGGCAACGGCAACGGCAACGGCAACGGCAACGGCAATGGCAACGGCAACGGCAACGGCAATGGCAATGGCAACGGCAACGGCAACGGCAACGGCAACGGCAACGGCAATGGCAATGGCAATGGCAATGGCAATGGCAACGGCAACGGCAACGGCAACGGCAACGACAGGGGCAACGGCAGGGGCAACGGCAGGGGCGGTGATTCAGCACACCGACATATCATTTGAAGTGGGGGTTCCCGGGTGAGTGCAGAGGCGCGTCGCCGAGGCGAAGCCGATGGTCCGTACGGACGTCAACCGAAGCCTGTGGTTTCCCATGCAGGCCCGTCCGCGACGCACTTAGTGCGGAGTGGGAGCTGATGACTCCTTTGTCACTAACGCTGAATGTGCGAGAACACTGATTCCAGATGCGCCACTACCCTGTGCAAACCACGGCCCCCACTTAGCATTGGCGGTTTGAGCCGCTTTCTCTTGCTTACTTCTCTTTGCGGCGGCAAAGAGAAGTAAGTGCTGCCCCGCACAGGGGCGACGCTAATACACCAATATCAATTCAAGGAAAGGCACCAAAGCCAGAAGAACAGACAAAAAGCGCCGAGCAGGCAAAAAAACCAGAACCTTTATTTCGCCAACTTGGAATGCCGCCGCGAATAGCCAAAATAAATAACCATCCCAATGAGCAACCAGACAACAAACGCCACCCAGGTGACAGCCTGAAGATTAACCATCAAAAACAGACAAGAGGCGACCGCCAACACCGGCACCACCGGCACACCAGGGCACCGAAACGCCCGCGGCAACTCAGGATGCGTCTTGCGCAAAACCAGAACCGCAATCGACACCATCGAAAACGCGGCCAACGTGCCGATATTGATCAGCTCAGCCAGCACATTCAACGGCACCAGCGCGCCAATCAGCCCGAAGAAAATCCCCACGAGCCACGTCGTAAAGAACGGCGTAGCAAACTTCGGATGCACACGAGAAAGCCGGGCAGGCAACAAACCATCCCGCGACATCGCGAAGATCACGCGCGTCTGGCCATAAGCCATCACCAGAATCACCGTCAGCATGCCCAGCACAGCGCCAAGGTCGATAAAACCCGCGACCCACTTCTGACCCGCTACCTGCAACGCATATGACACCGGATGCGAAATGTTCGCGAACTGCGCCGACGGCACGATACCGGTGACCACAGCCGCCACAGCAACGTACAGCACCGCGCACACGCCCAGCGATGCAATGATCCCAATCGGTAGATCGCGCTTCGGATTCTTCACTTCTTCCGCAGCGGAAGACACCGAATCGAAGCCGATGAACGCAAAGAACATCACCGCCGCCGCGCCAAACACGCCGTTCCAGCCGTTCGGCATGAACGGATGCCAGTTCGCCGGCGTCACGTGGAAGACGCCCACGCCGATCACCAGCAGCACCACGACCACCTTGATCGCCACCATGATGTTGTTGATCCGCGCGGATTCACGCACGCCAAGCGACAACAGCGCCGTGATCGCCATCATCACGAGGAAAGCGGGCAGGTTGAACCATGTCTCGTGACCCGGCAAGGCGCCCGGCGCCGCCGTCAGCGCAACCGGCAGGCTGACGCCGAAGCCCGACAGCAGCGATTGCAGATAGCCCGACCAGCCGACCGACACCGCTGACGTCGCCAGCCCATATTCGAGCATCAAGTCCCAGCCGATGATCCACGCGGCCAGTTCGCCAAGCGTCGCGTACGAATACGTGTAAATGGATCCGGCAACCGGAATCGTCGACGCGAACTCGGCATAGGCGAGCGCGGCGAACCCGCAGGCAATCGCCGCGATCAGGAACGACACCATCAGCGCCGGGCCCGCCTGGACGGCGCCCGTGCCGGTTAGCACGAAAATGCCGGTGCCGATAATGGCGCCGACGCCGAGGAAAGTCAGATCGAGCGCGCCGAGCGCTTTCTTCAAGCCGGCGTTCTGGGCGCTCGCAGCGATCATGTGCTCGACGCTCTTCTTGCGGAACAGGGACATTGGCGGTGGGTCTCCAGTGGTGCACGCATCTTGCGCGCCGAATGTCGGGGAAACCCGCGATTTTAACGGATGCGCGCTTCCGCACCATTTTGGGACGGTGTTTGCCGGCCGTGCAGCGATCGCAGACCGATGTCAGCCGGCCATCGCTGGATTCAGATCGACGAGACGGTTGCTCATTACATAGAAGGTCAGCTCGGCGTTATTGCGCAGCTTCATTTTCTCGAGTAGCCGGGTGCGATACACGCTGACCGTCTTCACCGATAGAGATAGCGCCATGGCGATGTCCGTCAGCCGCTTGCCGGACGCGAGCATGCACAGCGTCTGGTATTCGCGGTCCGAGAGCTTTTCGTGCGGCAATTGTTCGCCGTCGAAGGAGACATAGTCCGCCAGCGCTTCGGCCATGGCCGGGCTGACATATTTGCGGCCCGCCGCGACCTGCTGGATTGCGGCGATCATCTGCGCGGCGTCGACCGTCTTCGACAGGTAGCCGGCAGCGCCCGCCTTCAGCGCGCGCACGGCGTACTGGTCCTCACGGTACATCGAGAACATCAGCACGGGCACGCGCGGCGCTTTGCGCTTCAAGCGCTTGAGCACTTCGACACCGTTCATGTCGGGCAGCGAAATGTCGAGCAGCACCACGTCGTAGCTGTGTTGGGCGACGGCGTCGAGCGCTTCCGCGCCGCATTGCGCCTCGGTGACTTCACGCGCCACGCCGCGGTCGAGCAGCAACTGACGGACGCCCTGGCGAACCACCGCGTGGTCGTCGGCGAGCAGGATGCGCAGGCTCATGATGGCGCGCTCACGATTGCAGCGCGCGACGCTCGGCGCCCGGTGCGCTCGCCAGCATCGCATCCCATGCAAAGCGGGCTTGCACGAGCGTGCCGCGCGCTGCGTCGCCGCTGTCGCCGCAGCATGCGCCGAGCCGCCGGGCGCTGACCTGCAAGGTGCCGTCGAACGCAGCGCAGCGCGCCTGCATGCCGCTTAGGCCGAAATGGCCGCGACGGCTGCGGGCGTTGCGCGTCACGCCGATGCCGTCGTCGCTGACGATCAACGTCAGGTGGTGGCGGCCGGTTTCGATCCGCACATCGGCGGATTCGGCGCGCGCGTGCTTGGCAATATTGTTCAGCGCTTCCTGCGCGACCCGGAACACGGCTAGCGCCGCGTCGGCGGGCAGGCGGGTGAGCCGCACGTCGGCGGCGCAGACGAAACTCGTGCGCAGGTTCGTGCGGGCGGCGAACTCGCGGGTCCATTGCGCCAGCGCCCCCGCGATCCCCGCCTCGAGCGATGGCGCATGCAGTTCCGCGACGACCTGGCGGCTGGCGGCGCACACGGCGTCGAGCGAACGATTCGCCACGGCGAGCGCGGCGGCGCATTGCGGCGGCGCATCGGCGGGCAGCCAGGTTTCGATGCCGGCAAGGGCATACCGCGTCGCGGTCAGCTCGGCGCCCACGCCGTCGTGCAGCTCGCGCGCCACATGGCGGCAGGCAGCTTCCTGCGCCTGAACGAGTTCCGCCGACAGTTCGCGCACGCGGGCGCGCAGCAGCGCGAGTTCGCGCTCAGCAGCGGATTGCTGCGCAGCGTGTGCAAGTGAAGGCAGAGTGTGGGAGCTAAACGGGACGACGGTCGACGTATCCATGACTTTCCCTCTCAGGAAGCAAGGTGGACGGCGAAGCGGGTGCGCATCGGCGGCGCGAAGACAAAAGAACGCATGCGACTCTCTGGCCTCCAGTGATGTCCTTGACGCGTTGTGCGCGACGGACACATTGCTACGGTACGACGTAACGAAATTTACATTCAGTAACATACCGGTCGTGCCATGACATGCATGCTAAACGACCGTTCGTGCGCCGCGATGATATCTCAAAAAAAGAATGAGTGCAGGCACACCAAGGGTTAGCGCGGGAATTTGATGCAACGGGTGACGTTTTACAACGCCGCTGTTGTAGGAAGAACGCTGACGCCAAATGTCAGCACGATGGCGGCAATCTGTAACTGAGCAACAAAAAAGGAGCCCGAAGGCTCCTTTCTGCTGATGATGCGGCGTGAGCCGCTCAATCTGGGTGTCCGCTTAACCCACGAACGCCTTTTCGACCACGTAGTGACCTGGTGCGTTGTTGCTGCCTTCCTGGAAGCCCAGGTCGTCGAGCAGCTTGCGCGTGTCGCGCAGCATGTGCGGGCTGCCGCACAGCATCACGCGGTCGTTTTCGAGCGAAAAGCCCGGCACGCCGAGGTCGGCGAACAGCTTTTCGGTTTCGATCAGTTCGGTGATGCGGCCGCGGTTCTGGAACGCTTCGCGCGTGACTGTCGGGTAGTACAGCAGCTTTTCCTGCACCAGCTCGCCCAGATGCTCGTGTGCCGGCAGGTGATCCGTGATGTATTCCTTGTACGCCAGCTCGTCGACGAAACGGCAGGTGTGCGTCAGGACCACGCGCTCGTAGCGGTCGTAAATGTCCGGATCCTTGATGATCGACATGAACGGTGCGAGACCCGTGCCGGTGGACAGCAGCCACAGGGTCTTGCCCGGCAGCAGGTTGTCGGCCATCAGCGTGCCGACCGGCTTCTTGCCGATCAGGACTTCGTCGCCGACCTTCAAATGCTGCAAGCGCGACGTGAGCGGGCCGTCCTGCACCTTGATGCTCAGGAATTCGAGGTGCTCTTCGTAGTTCGCACTCGCAAGGCTGTAGGCACGGATCAGCGGCTTGCCGTCGACTTCGAGGCCCACCATCGTGAACTGGCCATTTTCGAAACGGAACGACGGATCGCGCGTGCAAGTGAAGCTGAAAAGCGTATCGGTCCAGTGATGGACGCTCAGGACGGTTTGTGAATTCAGGTTGCTCATGGCTTCTTGGATAGTGCGAAAACAAAGGCGGCCAGTCGTTTTAGCCGGCCGGCACGGCAAGGGCGATGCTGCGCTAACCCGAGGTCGGGAATCACGCGCAATCCGCTATTTTACCGCGCCCGCTGCCCGAGGGCTGCCGCGCGGCGGTTGAGCGTGGTGAAGCGGGTTACCGGACCTGGAAGCGCCGGTGCCGGTTATCGATACGATCGGCGCCGCGAAGTACGTTGGCGTGGTTGCTGCCGCGCTTCAGCAAGGGTACGGCGATGGGCGAAAACCGCGCAGCGCGGCTGCCATCGGCTGTCCGGCATGCGCCGGATAGGCGCGCCGCGCGGGCAACATTTTCAGGATGATACCGAAACCTGCCGTGCACCGCAGCATTGACCCTGCTGATAAAACTGGCAAAGGCAGAGGGAATCCGCGCGAAAGCGGGGAATATTGGGCCGCTCGGGCGAGTTGCGTGCCGTCCCTTCAACCTGGCTCACTCCACCCGCAACCGCGCCATATACGGCAAGTGATCCGACAGCCACGCGGTTTCCTGCGTCGGCTGGATCCATTCGACCGGCTTCATTCCGCGCACGAACATCTTGTCGAGCGCCAGCGCAGGGGAGAAGGCCGGGAACGTGCGGGCGGATTCGCCGAGCAGCGTGGCCACTTCCTGCAGACCGTGTTCGGCGAAGAGTGGCACGGAGTCGTTGCGCCAGTCGTTGAAATCGCCGGCCAGCACCAGCGGGCCCTCCGGCGCTTCTTTCGCGATCCAGTGCGCGATCCAGTTCATCTGCCGCAAGCGCGCCGAACGCGTGAGCGCGAGATGCGCGCACAGCAGCGTGACTGAATGACCGCTGAAGGTCGCCCGCGCCACTAGCAGCCCGCGCTTTTCGAAGCGATGCGCGGAGATATCCCAGCGCCCGCCGAGATCGAGCGGATGCGGCGACAATATCGCATTGCCATGCCGCCACGACGGCTTGAACACGTTCGGCCCAAGCGCGATTTCGAGTTCGGCCGCGCGTGCGATCTCGGTGGCCTGGCAATGCCAGACATCGCTCAACGGATCGGCGAGCGGCGAGCCAAAACTACTTGCCAGGATTGGCGAGGGCATGCGCCGCGCCATCGCTTCCTGCAAAAAATAGGCGTCCGCATGGGTCGACTGAACCCAGCGCTGCATGGCCTGCCAGGCCTGAAAGCCGAGCGGCGTGCGGCCCTTATGAAGATTCCAGCTTACCGCAATGAAATCCTTGGACGCGACGCTCTCGCGGATCAATTCTTCGGGGTTTCGCATGCCGCGTTGTCCACGTGTTCTGTTGGGGCTTCGGTTATTCGCTTGAGTTTGCTTTGAACTGCGCCGGGTTGCCTTAGCTCGGGCTGTTCGCAAGGCTCGCACGCACGCGATAGACAAGGTTCGGATCCTTGTCGACGATCGTCCAGCTCGTCCACTGGCCGGCCGGCACTTTCAGGCCGGGATGGCTCGCATTCACCTGACGCGGTTGCGGCGGCAGTTTGCAGCCGGTATCGGTTTGCTTCGAAGTGTCTTCCTCAAGCGTTTCCTGGGCTTCGATCGACAGCGTGACCGCCTTCGTGTCCGCCTGCAGCGGCGAGACCGTCAACGTGCGCGCCAGATCGATGCTGCCGCCGGGCTGGTCTTTACAGCCGACGTTATGCTGCACCACCTTGTGATGCGTGTCCGTACGCGCCTGGCCGACCGTGGTGGTGCCATCGAATGAATCGATCTGCTGGCCGTCGCGCATGACCTGCAATTGCCATTGCACGACTTGCTGCGTTGACCCTTGTGCGTTCGCAAGCAGCGAGGTGCTGAACAGCGCAGCGGTCAGCACGGCGGCGATACGGGTTTTCCACATAAAAAAGAGTCTCCGGTCACTGCGTCCGGCAGAGTAGTCAGAGGGCCATCTTACGCCTGATGGGCTGAACGTTTTTCTGACACTTCAAACGGGACCGGGTTCGGCAACACACTATTTCAGGTGAGGTGGGAATGCCCCAGGGGGACTTCCTTCGGGGGGCGACGAAAACGGGCCGTTGTTAGCAGCAGAGCCGCACGACTGCTGGCTTGCGCACGAATATGTCCTCGTTACACTGGACTTGAAACGGCACCCGCCAGGTGCCGCAGTAGCGGGACCAGTCAGACGGGGTGAGTCATGACAACAGCAATGGTCAAACAGGAAATCGCCGTGGCGTCTTTCAGCCGGGTGTACGACCTCGATCAGGTCGAGACTGCGCTGAACGATCTCGGCGAAGGCGCGAACGAGGCGCTGCGCGCCACTTACGAAAAGATGCTGAAAACCGGCAATCTGCGCTTCTGCGTCAAGCCGAACCGGATGCCGTCGATCGACGATCTGATCGACGCGCTGCCCAACTTTTCAGCGCCACTCGACGATATCCGCAAGCAGGTTGCCCTGTGTCTCGAGACTGAAGACCGGCTCGAACTGATGCCGATCCTGCTGCTCGGCGACCCGGGCATCGGCAAGACCCACTTTGCCAAGCAGTTGGCGCGGCTGCTCGGCACCGCCTATCAATACGTGGCGATGAGTTCGCTGACGGCGGGGTGGATTCTGTCGGGCGCGTCGTCGCAGTGGAAGAATGCAAAGCCGGGCAAGGTGTTCGATGCGCTCGTGAACGGCAGCTACGCGAACCCCGTGATCGCGGTCGACGAAATCGACAAGGCCACCGGCGATTCGCAATACGATCCGCTCGGCGCGCTTTACGCGCTGCTCGAACACGACACGGCGCAGACCTTCATCGACGAATTCGCCGAGATTCCAATCAATGCCGGCCACGTGATCTGGATCGCGACGGCGAACGACGAGCGCTCGATCCCGGAGCCGATTCTGAACCGGATGAACGTGTACGAGATTCCGCCGCCGGATCATGACGGCGCACGCCGTATCGCTCAATCGATCTACGATGAGATTCGCTCGGCGCATAACTGGGGACTGCGCTTTCCCGAAACTATCGGCGACGCCGCGCTCGACGCGCTGAAGCTGGCATCGCCCCGTGAAATGCGGCGCGCGATTCTCAATGGCTTCGGTGCGGCGCGGATCGACGGGCGCGATTGGATCGATGCCCGTGACATCCGGCTGGATTACGGAAATCGCCGTAAACCGATCGGTTTTTGAGGCTTTTTGTCATTTTTTTGCCTGAAATCCATCTTCGGGCGACTTCTTTATGGCGACGAGACGGGTACCTATATTGAAAGTATGATGAATGCTTTGGCAATTGTTGCTAATTGTGAGGTGCGATTGCATGTCGCCGCACGGCACCGTATGGCGTCCCGCCCGCATGAAGAGTCGAGCGCGACGACCGTCGACGGCGTACACTAATCTTGTCTGGCCCATATGTTTTAGACAGGCTCAAGACAGAAATGCCCGCAGTCGTTCGACTGCGGGCATTTCTGTCTGTGCAGCGTCGTACAATTTTGCAAAGCGGTTGCGTAAGGCCAGGTGCGTTCGACAGCGAGCGGTGTGCGGTCCTCGATAGCCGTACGCTGTCTTCATGTATATCGGGTGAACGAGGCAGCGCGCGGCGAGGTCAGCCGCGTCAAGGGACATGGATCAAATCGAATGTGTAGTGATCGGCGCGGGCGTGATCGGGCTTGCGGTGGCGCGCGCACTGGCGGCGCGCGGGCGCGAGGTGATCGTGCTGGAAGCGGCCGAAGCGATCGGCGTGGGCACCAGCTCGCGCAATAGCGAAGTGATTCACGCGGGGATCTACTATCCGCGCGGCTCGCTGAAGGCGGCGCTCTGTGTGCTCGGCCGCGAGATGCTCTACGACTACTGCGTCGAGCACAACGTGCCGCATTCGCGCTGCGGCAAACTGCTGGTGGCCACCTCGCGCAATCAGATTCCTCAGCTCGAAAGCATCATGGCGAAGGGCCGTGAGAACGGCGTGCTCGACCTGATGCGGATCAACGGCGACCAGGCGCAAGCGCTCGAGCCCGCGCTCGAATGTGTGGAGGCCGTGTTCTCGCCGCAGACCGGCATCGTCGATAGTCACCAGTTGATGCTGGCGATTCAGGGCGACGCCGAGCGCGACGGCGCGGTGTGTGCGTTCCATGCGCCGGTCGAGGCGATCGAGGCGAGCAACGGCCGCTTCGTCATCAAGGTAGGCGGCAGCGCGCCGACCACGATCAGCGCCGCCTGCGTGATCAACAGCGCCGGTTTGTACGCGAACGCGCTGGCGCGCACGATTCGCGGCCTCGACGCGCGCCATGTGCCGCCGCTCTACCTCGCGCGCGGCAACTACTTCAGCATCTCGGGGCGCGCGCCGTTCAGCAGGTTGATCTATCCGATGCCGAACGAAGCCGGCCTCGGCGTGCATCTGACGATCGATCTCGGCGGCCAGGCGCGCTTCGGTCCCGACGTCGAATGGGTCGATGCGATCAATTACGACGTCGATCCGCATCGCGCGGAGTCTTTCTACGCGGCGATTCGCGCGTACTGGCCCGCGCTTCCCGACGATGCCTTGCAGCCCGCTTATGCAGGGATTCGTCCGAAGCTTTCCGGCCCGGGCGAGCCCGCCGCCGACTTCGTGATTCAAGGTCCAGCCGCCCATGGCGTGCGCGGGCTCGTCAATCTGTTCGGTATCGAGTCGCCGGGATTGACGGCCTCGCTGGCGATTGCGCAGCGCGTCTGCGAATTGAGCGGGCGCGCCTGATCGTCGCACCCCGGGTTTTCACCCGGGTTCTCGCGCCACGCGATCAACCGGCGTGCCGCGCTCGATATTCGAGCGCGGCGTCGTACCAATTCGCTTATCTCTATCATTTGAGCCGTCACGCGCGACGGCTTCGTTGCTATCCTTGGGGACCGCTGTCATCAGAACGGCGATCAGTTCAATATAAATGGAGTGAGTCCCCATGAAATCTTCCCGTCGTACGTTTTTGATCACCAGCATTGGTGTGGCATCCACTTTCGCGCTGTCGCGCCAGGCTTTCGCCGACGCACCGAAGGTTGCCGAAACCGATCCGACCGCACAAGCGCTCGGCTACAAGGCTGATGCGAGCAAGGTCGACAAGGCCAAGTTCGCGAAGTATGTAGCAGGCCAGGACTGCGGCAACTGCAGCTTCTACCAAGGCAAGCCGACCGACGCGTACGCCGGCTGCCCGATGTTCGCGGGCAAGCAGGTCGCGAGCACGGGTTGGTGCAGCGCATATAACAAGAAGGCCTGATTTCGTTCACGCCGCGCACACGCTCAGTGGCGCGGTAAATGCGCTGCAACATGCCGGCGCCGGACTGCGGTCCGATCATCGAGGCGTCTGCCGCCCTGCGCGACAGACGCCTTTTTGCTGCTTGAAAACAGCTTGCGCGCTCTTTACACTCCATGCGATTGCTGCGGGCGGCATTGTTTTTTCTCGCTCGCGCCAAGACGCCCTAAAGCACGCTGAAGCACATCTGCGTTGAGACGCCTTACTACGCGACACCTTTCGCAGGCTGGAGATTCGAATGGCACCAGCGTCAAGGAGCCTCCACACACGCGCTGTTGTGGCGGCTGTGATCGGCAATGCGCTCGAATGGTACGACTTCACCGTGTTCGGTTTCCTCACGGTGGTGATCGCACAATTGTTCTTTCCGGCAGGCAACGACTATGCGTCGATGCTGCTGACCACCGCGACCTTCGGCGTTGCATTTGTCATGCGGCCGGTCGGCGGAATCGTCCTTGGACTTTACGCGGATCGCGCGGGACGCAAGGCGGCGCTGTCGCTCGTCATCGCGCTGATGACGCTCGGCATTCTGCTGCTGGCGATCGCCCCGCCGTATTCGGCGATCGGCATCGGCGCGCCTTTGATGATCGTGCTTGGACGTTTGCTGCAGGGTTTTTCCGCTGGCGGTGAATTCGGCAGTTCGACGGCTTTGCTGATCGAAGCGGCGCCGTTCTCGAAGCGCGGCCTCTACGGCAGCTGGCAGATGGCGAGCCAGGCGGCGGCGCTTCTGCTCGGTGCTGTGGTTGGCGCGTTGATCACGCATGGCCTCTCGCCGGAGGCGCTGAAGTCCTGGGGTTGGCGCGTACCGTTCATTCTCGGGTTGATCATCGGGCCGATCGGCTTTTATATCCGCCGGCATCTCTCCGATTCGGAAGCCTTTCTGCATGCGCAAAAAACGGCGCGGCGCGCGACACTCGGCGAAGTGTTCAGGAGCCATAGCCGCGACGTGCTGTGTGGACTCGGCGCGGTGATCGCGCTCACCGTGACGATCTACGTACTGATCAGCTATCTGCCGACCTTTGCGGTCAAGCAACTGAAGCTGCCCTATGCGCAATCCTTTTACGCGGTGATCGTCGGCAATCTGCTGTTGACCGTGCTCTCGCCGCTGACGGGCGCATGGTCGGACAGGATCGGACGCAAGGGGCTTTCGCTGTGGTCGCTGGTCCTGACGCTCGTGATCATCTACCCGCTGTTCGCGTGGCTCGCGGCGGAGCCGAGCGTGTCGAAACTGATTCTCGTGCAGGCGCTCCTGTCGATTACGCTGTCCGGATACTACGGACCGTTCGGCGCGTTGATCGCCGAACTGTTTCCGGCGAACGTGCGCTCGATTGGTTTATCGCTCGCGTACAACGTCGCGGTGATGCTGTTCGGCGGCTTCGGGCCTTTCGCCGTGACGTGGCTCATCAACACCACAGGTTCGCCGCTCGCGCCGACTTATTACGTGATGGGTGGACTGGCGTTGTCGATCGTCGCGGTGGCGTGCATCCCCGGCAAGCGCCATGCGGATCTCGATGCGCGGCGCAAACCGGCTTGAGTGTCCAGTGGACGCCGCTGTTCGAGTTGATTCGTCTGTTGTCGCCCGAGTT
This sequence comes from Paraburkholderia sp. GAS348, assembly GCF_050434205.1. Classification (NCBI taxonomy): domain Bacteria; kingdom Pseudomonadati; phylum Pseudomonadota; class Betaproteobacteria; order Burkholderiales; family Burkholderiaceae; genus Paraburkholderia; species Paraburkholderia sp. GAS348. The sequence continues at coordinate 171,833 of NZ_JBNPVT010000008.1, read as the reverse complement.
GTTGCCCGAGTTCTTGCCTGAGTGGGCGCTTAAGCAGGCGCCCGAGTCGATACGCTGGACGCCCCCGCGTCTAGCTGCGTGCCTGTATCAACGGTGGCCGCTTGTCGAACCACGGCCGCGCCGCCTCGAGCTGCGCGGCCAGTCGCAACAGCGTTGCTTCACCGCCGTTACGCGTGGCGAACTGCACGCCGATAGGCAGCCCGCGTGCGTTCCAGTAAAGCGGCACCGACATCGCCGGTTGTCCAGTCAGATTGAACAACTCCGTGCACCCCGCCCAGGCGAACGCCTTGTTCGATGCTTCGGTCAGCACCTTCTTCATCAGGGTTTCGAGCGGCATCGCCGTGACGGCGCGCATCTGCATGCGCTCCGCGGAGGAGGGATGCATTTCGCCGATCTTGATCGGTGCGCCGGCGAGCGTCGCGCACAGGAGCACGTCGTAGCGGCTCAGTAAATCGGCGAGGCGTTCAGTGATGCGGCGCTGTTCTTCCAGTGCGCCGGGCAGGCCGCGCTCGCCGAGTTTGCGGCCGACGTGCGCCATGGTCCACGTCGAGATTTCAAATTCGTCGCGCAGCGGTTTGCGGCCGGTGATGCGGTCCGCGTTGAGCACCATTTCTTCCGCCGTCACCGACCAGAGCATCAGGAACGCATGGCGGACTGCCGCGAAATCGATCCCGAGCGACACCGGTTCGATGTTATGGCCCAGCGAACTGGCGAGTTGCGCGGCGTCTTCGAGGGCGGCGCGCGAGTCGGCGGAGAGCGAGAGTGCCAGCATCGGATCGGTGACGTAGGCAATGTTCAGCGGCTTGCATGGCTCGCGGCTTGCGCCAAGGAAAGTGCCCGGCGCGCCGAGCGGCCGGTCCGCGTTGCCCGCCAGCAGATCGAGCAGCAGGGCGCTGTCGCGCACGCTGCGCGATACCGCGTGATCGACGCCGAGCTCACCGGCCGCAGCGGTCGGCGTTGCGAGCGGCACGCGTCCGCGGGAAGGCTTGAGGCCGAACAGTCCGCAACATGATGCGGGAATGCGGATGGAGCCGCCGCCATCCGCCGCATGCGCAAGCGGCACGATGCCCGCGGCGACCGCCGCGGCCGCACCGCCGCTTGAACCGCCAGGCGTGTGATCGAGACTCCACGGATTGCGGCACGCGCCGAACAATTCGGGCTCGGTATAAGGCATCTGCCCGAGTTCGGAGGTGTTGGTCTTCGCGAAGATATTGAGGCCGGCCGCTTTCGCAAGCGCGACGACCGGCGCGTCCTCAGCTGGAATGAAATGGCGATAGTGACGGCTGCCCATCGACATGCGCAACCCGGCGACCGCTGCGCCCAGATCCTTGATCAGATAGGGCACGCCCGCGAGCGCCGCTTGCGCGCTTCCACCATCCGCATGGTTCGCGCCATTTGCCCTCGTCGCATCATCGCGCGAGGCGCGCTGACGCGCGGCGTCGTAGTCCTTCAGGACGACCGCATTGATCGCGGGATTGACGGCCTCGGTGCGGCAGATCGCGATGTCCAGCAACTCGCGCGCGCTTGCTTCGCGGCGTCGAACCAGATCGGCGAGGCCGATGGCGTCATGGGCGAGATAGTCTGATTGCACGACGGACGGGGCCTCTCTATCGGATGTTGGACTCTGCATGTTGCATCGGCGCCGATGAGCGGCTGCGCTGGACGTCCCGTCGCCCCGATTCATGGAAGCACAATGCAGAGGAGGGCGCGAGCATTACGCGCCGTCTTTGAGAGCGTAACCGAGTTACAGGCGTTCGCCGAGGAAAGTCAGTGTGCGGCCATGCGCCAGCGCGGCAGCACGCTGGTTATAAGACGCGCGGTCCGAGCAGTTGAAGCCGTGATCGGCGTTCGGATAAATGTTGAATTCCGCGTCGGTGCGGCCGGCGAAGCGTTCCTGAATCTGGCCGACAGCCGACAGCGGGATATGCGCGTCGAGTTCGCCGTAGTGGAATTGCATCGGCACTTTGATCTTCGCGGCCTGATCGAGCTTGTTCTGGATGCCGCCGCCGTAGTACGCAACCGCGCCGTCGAGCGAGCCTTGCGCGGCTGCCAGATACGCGAGCTGACCGCCGAAGCAAAAGCCGATCGCGGCAACCTTGCCGGTCACTTCCGGCATCGCGCGCAACGCCGCGGCGGCTGCACCGATGTCGGCCACCGCCTGATCGACGTTGGTCTTCTGCATCAACTCGATGCCTTTCTCGCGATCCGCGCCGTCATACGTCAATTCGACGCGCGGCTGCACGCGCCAGAACACGTCCGGTGCGAGCGCGACGTAGCCGTCCTGCGCGTACTGATCCGCGACCGAGCGGATATGGCTGTTCACGCCGAAGATTTCCTGAATGATGATGACGGCCGGTCCCTTGCCGCCTTTGGGCAGCGCCAGATAGCCGCCGAAACTGTCGTTGCCGGCGGGAATGTCGATCCAGCGGGAAGTCGTGCTCATGTTGCTCTCCATTTACCAGTGCGTTGATGCGCGGGGTCGGTCCGAATGAATGCCCGCGGCCTGAATGCCTGAGGCGGGCGGTCAGTTTGCCATCAAAAGAAACGCCTTGCAGCGAGGCCGCGTGCGGCCTGACGAGGCCCGCAGCGCGGCGCGTATGTCGTAAGACGATTGAAACATTCTCGATCATTCATTTCTTCGCGCGCAGCCGCCTCGATAAAGTCCAGCGACCTGGCTCAGCGATGCTGCGAGCGTATTGCCATGCGCGCGGCATACGCAATCCGTTGATGCCGTGTTAGAGCGAGTCGGCGCATCAGGCCGCGCCTTATCCGCTGCAAAACGCATTGACTCGGGCGGCACGGATCGCCGCGCTCGAACGTTGATTCAGCATGGCTCATGCGCGCTTCGCAACAACCTGCGGCGCGCCTTGTTTTTAAGCACAAAGCCGATTCGAAATATTAACGGTTTAACATGCTAAAAGCTTTAGGCCGCGCCGTTAGACGAAAGGCTCACCTAGCGGAAACCCGCATGGGCTGGTGCTTTCCAGCCCGTCTTTTTAGCCGGAATCGGCTCCTGTTGGATAAACGCTATTGGTGTTCATCCCACTTCCTCAAAAAAGTCCCACAATTTAATTTGATGGCCTACACTTGCGCGCAAGTACGGTTTGCCGTCTGCCACAAACAGTCTGGTGAACGTGCTGGCCAAGTGCATGAACGATGCAACCGGCGTGGTCGTCCACGGGACTGAGCGACACGTGTAGGGAAGCGGGGGCACAGGGCGATTACGTTGTTTTTGGGACCGAAACTGGAGACTTATATGAACATCAAGATTCAAAAGCTGTTGCCGATCAGCGCTGCGGCCATGTTGTTTGCGTCGTTGGCAACGGGCGCGGTGGCGGACGAGGTCGTCAAGATCGGCCACGTTGCACCGTTGACCGGCGGTATCGCTCACCTGGGTAAAGACAACGAAAACGGCGCGCGCCTGGCAGTTGAAGAAATCAACGCCAAGGGCCTGACGATCGGCGGTCAGAAAATCACGCTGCAACTCGATGCACAAGACGACGCAGCTGACCCGCGTACGGCTACGCAAGTCGCGCAGAAGCTGGTTGACGATAAGGTCGTCGCAGTGGTCGGCCACTTGAACTCGGGCACCTCGATCCCGGCTTCGAAGATCTATAGCGATGCTGGCATCGTGCAGATCTCGCCGTCGGCAACGAACCCGGCGTACACGCAACAAGGTTTCAAGACGACGTACCGCGTCGTGGCGACCGATGCGCAACAAGGTCCGGCACTGGCTAACTACGCAGCCAAGACCATGAAGATGAAGAGCGTCGCGATCGTCGATGACTCGACCGCTTACGGCCAGGGTCTGGCAAACGAATTCGAAAAGACCGCGAAATCGCTGGGCCTGAACGTGATGTCGCATGACGCGACGAACGACAAGGCCGTCGACTTCCGCGCGATTCTGACGAAGATCAAGGGCGAAAACCCGGACGCGATCATGTACGGCGGTATGGATGCAACCGGCGGCCCGTTCGCCAAGCAAGCCAAGCAACTCGGCCTGCGCGCGAAGGTGCTGGCTGGCGACGGCGTGTGTACCGACAAGCTGTCGGACCTGGCTGGCGACGCAACCGACAACATCGTCTGCTCGGAAGCCGGTATGGCGCTCGAGAAGATGGCTGGCGGTGCAGCGTTCCTCGCCAAGTATCAGAAGCGTTTCGGTCAGCCGATCCAGATCTACGCTCCGTTCACGTATGACGCTGTGTACATCATCGTCGACGCTATGAAGCGTGCTAACTCGACTGATCCGGCGAAGATCCTGGCCGCTATGCCGAGCACCGACTACAAGGGTGTGATCGGTGAAACCACGTTCGACTCGAAGGGCGACCTTCAGCACGGCGTGATCTCGCTGTACAACTACAAGGGCGGCAAGAAGACGCTGCTCGACGTAGTGAAGATGTAAAGGCCGCATGATCGAAGACAGCTTTGTTTGTCTTCGATCATGCAGTTAAAAGGCACGCGCGCCGCAAGGCTCGCGTGCCTTTTCTTTTGGGTATCTGCGTGAGAGGCTGACGGGTTTGAGAACATCGTTTGGGAGAATGCCTTGACCCCTGTGATCCGTTCGATCGATAACGGCTGGCGCCGCTGGATTGCCGAGAATCTGCTGCTCGACGCACCGCCGCCGGCCGTGCACGGTGCGCTGGTCGGACATGGTTTCGACCCGGACGAAGCCGCCCGCGAAATCGAGGCAGCGCTCGCGAGTCCTTATTTTGACGGCGCGGTGCGCTTGCGCAATCGTTTGCGCAAGCGCGAATGGATGTTGTCGGTGTACGGCACCCTCAATCGCATGCGTGCTGGAAGCGGTGTGATCGAAAGGCGCGAGCGTTTATCGCGTGGCGAGTTCTTCGAGCAGTACTACTTTCAGAACCGGCCGGTCGTCATCACCGGTGCTTTCGATTTCTGGCCGGCACGCACGCAGTGGAGTTTCGACTACTTTCGCGAGCGTTGCGGGGATTGCGAAGTCGAAGTGCAGTTCGGCCGCGAGTCGGATGCGAACTATGAGATCAATCAGCCGAAGCTCAAGCGCATGATGCGCTTTGCCGATTATGTCGATCTCGTCGAGCGCAGCGGTCCGACTAACGATTTCTATATGACCGCCAATAACACCTCGCACAATCGCGCGGCACTCGCGGCGTTATGGCCGGCTGTGCCAGCCATCGGCGAATATCTCGATGCCGGATCGCCCGATACCGGCTTTTTCTGGATGGGACCGGCTGGAACAAAGACGCCGTTTCACCATGATCTGACCAATAACTTCATGGCGCAGGTGATCGGCCGCAAACAGATCAAGCTGGTTCCGTTGTCCGATACGCCGCATATGGTGAACACGCTGCATTGCTTTTCGCAGGTGGACGGCAGTGCAATCGACTACGAGCGCTTCCCGTCGATGCGCAATGCGCATTTGATGGAATGCACGCTCGAACCCGGTGAATTGCTGTTCCTGCCGATCGGCTGGTGGCATTACGTGGAAGGACTCGATGCATCGGTGACGATGACGTTCACCAATTTTCTGCAACGTAACGACTTCTCGCGTGATTACGTGACGTATCACGAACTGTGAAAAAAACGGCGAGCCGGTTGACCCGGCTCGCCGCCCCCCTTCGACGCTTGTTTTGCCGCGCCGTTATTTGCCGCCGTTATTCGTATTCGTCACTTCTTCGTCGTCAGACTGCCCAGACCGCCGAGCAAGCCGCCGCCCGTGGTACCGCCCGCAGAGTTCGTCGTACCGGTCAATGTGCCAGTGACGGTGTTCAGTAGACCTGTGATCGGCGCAAGCGGGTTGCTGGTGCCGCCGGTGCCACCCGAACCCGCCGACCCGAGTGCCCCTGTCAGCGACGACACGGCCGCCGTCACCGGTGCGAGCGGAGTGCTGCCCAGCGGATTGCCGCCCAGCGAATTGCCGCCCAGCGAATTGCCGCTGCTGCCAGTCGCGCCGCTCAATGCACCGGTGACCGAGTTCACCACGCTGGTTAGCGGTGCAAGCGGGCTGCCCGAGCCGCCGGAGACGCCACCGAGACTGCTGGTCACCGTACTAAGGATGCTGGTCAGCGGTGCAAGCGGGCTGCTGCCCGAGCCGCCGGAGACGCCACCGAGGCTGCCGGTCACCGTGCTGAGGATGCTGGTCAGCGGTGCAAGCGGGCTGCTGCCCGAGCCGCCGCCGTTGCCACCGAGGCCGCCGGTCACCGTGCTGAGGATGCTGGTCAGCGGTGCAAGCGGGCTGCTGCCCGAGTCGCCGCCGTTGCCACCGAGGCCGCCGGTCACCGTGCTGAGGATGCTGGTCAATGGCGCAAGCGGACTGCCCGAGTCGCTGCCGCCGGTCAGGCCGCTGCTCAAGGTGCTGGGCAACGCGGTGAGAATGCTGGTCAATGGCGCCAGCGGATTGCCGCCCAACGGACTGCCGCCAGTACCGTCGTTGCCGCCCGGATTCAGAATGCCGGTGAGGCCACCGAGCGGGTTGCCGCTGCTCGAGCCGCCCGCGGTAAGCAGGCCGCCGGCGGACGTGACGGTGTCGCTGAGCTTGGTCACGACATTGCCGAGGTTCTGGCCGACCGGGTCGTTGGTCGCGCTGCTAACCTGGTTGCCCGCGCTGTCGAGGCCGTGACCGACGGTCGACAGCAGGCCGTTCTGCGGTGCACCGGGAGCCGTCGTATCGCCGACGGTTTGGGTCGTCTGCGCCAATGTGGCGGTGATCGGCGTGATCGCTGTACTGAGGGATTGCGTCACTTGCTGGATCGGGCCGCTCGTCAGCTGCGAGCCCAGTTGCGTGCCGAGGCCGCCGACTGCATTGCCGAGCGTCGAGACCGTGCTGCCAAGCGGTGTGGTCAGCGGACTGAGCGGCGCGGTGGGGCCGCTGCCGAGACTCGTCACGAGCTGGCCGGCGCTGTTGACGGCCTGGCCTGCGTCATAAACCAGGTTGCCGCTGCTCGCCAGCGTCGTGCCGAGCGGGTCGGTGGAATTGCCGAGCTGGCCGAGGCCGTTCGCCGTGCCTGTGCCGAGCGCCGTGACGCCGGCGCCGAGATGCGAGACAACGTCGCCAAGCGCAGTCGTGGTGGCCGGGTTCGCGCCGGGGATCGGCGTGAGACCGATCTGGCTGCCGATCGCGGAAACGGTTTGGCCGGTTGCAGTGACTACATTGCCCGTGTTCTGGGCGACGACGCCGATTGGATTTTTGGCGCTGGTTGGCGTGGGTGTGGGTGTAGGCGTCGGAGTCGGCGTGGGTGTGGGAGTAGGTGTCGGAGTAGGCGTGCCGCTTCCCGAACCGCTGCCGGAACCACTATCCGACCCGCTTGAGACACCCGGCATGACCAACGTGCTTCCACATCCCGTCAGTAAGATCATCGACGTCACGCACATGGCGATCGCCGACAGTTTGAAATTGCTGTTCATAATGCTCCCCCGTAATTTGCAAATTGCTGGGGAGCTAACTGCAAGGCCTATGCCATTTCTGTTTGCATGACCGGTGCGCGGAATAAATTAATAAAAATCAATAGGTTGAGGGCGTTCGCATGGGCCGGTGAAAGTGTCGATGTGGCCGATGTGACGGGAAACACATCAGCGTGCAGGCTTCGCGTAACGTAACGTAAGGGCGCAGGGCTTCATATGGCGTGACGTCCGCCGATGCAACAGCCGCGCGCGTCCGCGTCAGATCTTCAAACGCCGCAGCACCTTTGGACCCGCGATCGCGATTAGCGCCGAACACACGGCCACCACGGACAACCCGATCAGCAAACTGGTCGCCTGCGTCACCGCGCCGATGATCACCGGCCCAAGCAACAGCCCGAAGTACGCCAGCCCGGCAACATGCGCGAGTCCTTCGGCGGCGTGAATACCTTTGACGCTCGCCGCTGCCGCGAACAGCACGGGCATCATGTTCGCGAGCCCGAGACCCATCAGCGTGAAGCCAATCAGCGCGGCGACCGGATTCGGCAGCAGCAGTGCGCCGACCATCCCCGCACAGGCAAGCGACGCGCTCGCCATCACCAGTTGCGGTGCGCCGAAGCGGGCACGCACGGCGTCGCCCGCGAAACGCGCCGCTGCCATGCCGCCCGAAAACGCCGCATAGGCTGCGCTCGCGAGAGCCGGCGTGGACAGTACGACGTCGCGCATGTACACGGTGGCCCAGTCGTACATCGCACCTTCGGCGATCAGCGCGACCAGCGCCATCGCGCCGAGCGCCCACAAGGCCGGCGATCGCCAGCGGTTGGCGCGAGGCGTAGCGGCGTCGGGATGATCGGCGTGCGGCACGTGTGGCAGGACGGAAGGGCAGGCCGCGATCAGCACCAGCGCGCTGACTGCCGCGGCTAGCGCGAGATGTATGGCCGGCGCCATGCCGCGCGCCAGCAAGGCGCCGCCCACTGCCGCGCCGAACATCCCGCCGACGCTGAACATGCCGTGCAGCGATGACATAATCGGCTTGCCGAGCGTCTTCTCGACCGCGCTGGCTTCCGCGTTCATCGCAACGTCGAGCGTGGCCATGCCAGCGCCGAAGACGGCCAGCACAATCAGCAGCATCCAGTAAGCCGGCACGATCAGGATTAGCGCCGCACACACCGTCATGACCAGACCACCCGTCAGGCAGGCGCGCCGCGTGCCGACCCGCGCGATCCATGGTGCATTCGCCGCCATTGCGCCGATCGAACCGCCGGCCACGGCCAGCAACGCGAACGAGAGCATCGCCGCATTCAGATGGAAGCGGTCGCGCACGGTCGGCACATGCACCCCCCACGACGCGTACATCATGCCGGCGATGAAGAACACCGCCATCGTGGCGATCCGGGCGCGTTGCCGTGCGGTGTCGGAGAGATCGCGATGCGCAGCAGGGAGGGTGGGGAATTCGGAGGAGCGGTCGGACACGGAGATCTCGAGGAGGGGGACGCGGAAGAAAGCGCCTTGAAAGCGAATTTTCGATTCTAACGAAGCGCGCTGTCTTATGCTTGAAGCGGACTGATCCAACGCTCATTCATCGAGGACCGCGCACTTGAACATTCCCGCTCACGCTCCGCTGCATCTGCTGCATAGGGCCGCCATCGGTACGCTCGCGACCCACGCGCGTCAGCCGGAAGGCTTTCCTTATCCTACGGTGCTGCCGTTCGCGCCCGACCCTCAGCACCGTCCGACGATCCTTGTGAGCCGGCTCGCCGAGCATACGCACAACCTCCATGCCGACCCGCGCGCCGGCTTTCTGGTAGTCGATACACCCGACGGCGATGTGTTGAGCGGCCAGCGCGTCACCTTGCTCGGCACGTTCGAACCGGTCGACTCGACTCCCGAAGTCGTGCAGCGCTATCTGCGCTATCACGCGGAGGCGGAACGGTACCTGGCTCTCGGCGATTTCACGTTCTGGGTAATGAGGCTTGAACGGCTGCGCTACATCGGCGGCTTCGGCGCGATGGGCTGGCTCGCCGGCGCCGAACTCGATCCACTGCCGCCACTCGGCTTCGATGAGGAAAATGCGCTGATCAGGCACTTCGCCGGTCATTCCTCAGGTGGCAGGGGACTCCAGCTGCTCGGCGTCGATCGCTATGGCGCCGATCTGAAGCTAGACGGTGAGCGCTCCCGTTTCGCCTTCGACGACGCCAAACGCAATATTGAAACCTTGCATGTCGCGCTCGAAGATTGCATCCAGCACCATGCTAATTAGGTTTTGATTGCTGTTTCGGGAAAACACTCGTGGTGCAATAATGATGCAGCGCATGTGTCGCAATATTTTCCGATGTTTCACGCTAAAGTTTTCATGGCATGAAATGTTGATGCGAATTTCTTATCTTAAATTTCATTTTTTGATAGTTGATTCAGTAATTGCTGATATGCGGCCACGCCTTTCGGCGAAATGTAAAAATTGGCTATTTGAAAGGATCGGCGTAACGTTACCTTTAAGTGAAACCTTTTGAAACGAATTGGGATTAATTTTACGATGGCGCTTTTGTAGTCTTTCTATTTTGTGTTAATCTCGCCCTCAAATTCCGAGGCATGATCACTTCAAAGGGCAAGCTGGCTTAAGACTGGCAGTCATTTATCCAAACCACAAGGGAACCTATGTCTTCCTACAAGGAACTACTCGCTCAGCGCGAGAAGCTCGAAAAGCAGATCGAAGAAGCAAAGTCGCGCGAATACGCAGAAGTGTTGAATGAGATCAAGCAGAAAATGGCCGATTACGGCATTTCGCTGACTGAACTCGGCGGCGGCCGTGGTGCCAAAGCGGCTAAAGCCGGTCGTCCGCGTGCAGGTGTCGCGCCGAAGTATCGTGACCCGGATAGCGGCAGCACGTGGTCGGGCCGCGGCAAGCCGCCGCGCTGGATCGCAGGTCTGGATCGCGAGAAGTTTCTGATCCAGAAGTAATACTAGTACTAGTACGGTCAATCAGCGGCGCGTGTAGTCCCCGCTGTTACCAGAAAAAACCGCGTACCGTCAAGGGCGCGGTTTTTTATTGTCTCTGAAAATTTCTGTGCCTCTTTGTTACACGCGCTCCATGAAACTGGAACACGAATGCTTTTCGTTTAGATAAGCAACTGATTTTAAAGGATTTTTTGCGGTTTCTTCAGCGCATATCGAGATGCGCGGGGTAGAATACAGGTATTAAACTCTTCACGTCGTTTCAGAGATGCCTTCCACCGCCGCCGTCCAGTCCGTCGAGAAACATCGTGTCGCGCGCAAAAGTACCTTTGTCAGTATTGCGCTCAATACGGTGCTGATGGCGCTGCAAATCGTCATAGGGGTGTTTGCCCATTCGCAGGCGCTGGTCGCCGACGGTATCCATTCGCTTGCCGATCTGATTTCCGATTTTGTCGTGCTAATCGCTAATCGGCACAGCGGCGCCAAGCCCGACGCCGATCACAATTACGGGCACAGCCGCTATGAGACGGTTGCGTCGTTGTTTTTGGGCGCACTGCTGATTGTGGTCGGCGTCGGTATGTTGTGGCGCGCCGGGACGCGTCTCGCCGATTTGCAAAGCATCCCCGCCGTACATATGAGCGCGCTCGCGGTCGCGGTGCTGGTGCTGATTTCCAAAGAGAGCCTGTTTCGCTACATGCTGCGCGAAGCACAACGTGTGCGTTCAGCGATGTTGATTGCGAACGCATGGCATGCCCGCTCGGACGCCGCTTCGTCATTGGTCGTCGCGCTTGGCATTGTCGGCAGCCTCGCAGGCGTGCGCCTGCTCGACCCGATCGCCGCGGCGATCGTCGGCTTTATGGTGGCGCGCATGGGCTGGACATTTGGCTGGGATGCACTGCAAGATCTTTCCGACCGCGCGCTCGACGAAGCCGCTTCCGCCGACGTGCGCGCGCTCTTGCTCGCGACACCCGGCGTGCGCGACGTGCACGAAATGCGCACCCGCAAGATGGGTGACTTCGCTCTTGTCGATGCGCACATTCTGGTCGACCCGCTGATCTCGGTGTCGGAGGGGCATTACATCGCCGAATCGGCGCGCTTGCGCGTGCTGGGCGACAGTCGCGTGCTCGACGCGCTGATCCATGTCGACCCGGAGAACGACGCGGTTGCGCGCCCGCCTGTCAATCTGCCGACCCGGGAGCGGGTCGTCGCCGAAGTCAACGCGGCGTTGGCCGCGGGCGGTGTGAAGGCCGTGTCGGTCAATATGCACTACTTGAGCACGGGGCTTGATGTCGAAGTGGTGCTGCCGGCGGCGGGCTCGCGCACGGCCCAAAGCGATGCGCCATGTCTTGCCCGTGTCGATCTGGAAGCGCTCAGGCGCAGCCTGGGAGCCCGGAAGCTCAACGTGCTGCAAGGACTGGACACACTGGCCGCCGAAAGCGGCGTCTCGACGGAAGCCGGGGGCGGCGAGGCCCATCGCCCGCGCCAAGGCTGCGGAACCGCATAGCGCCACGTGAGTGTCGTTACTCGAGCTCGAGCCGAATCAGCCGGGCGCGCACAAGCCGCAGCTCTAAGGCGTTACGGCGGCACCAGCCTGAAGTTAAGATGGTATAGCGTCACGGTGAGACGGCTTCACGCCCTCACAGCTTCACCGTCTCACAGCGGCAATTGCGTATCGAATTTGATTTCGCGCAGCACGACGCTCGTGCGTACCTGTGCGACGGCGGGAATCTTGAAGATGCGCTCGTGTAGAAAGCTGTCATACGCCTTGATATCCGACGCGACGATCTTGAGGATGTAGTCGGATTCGCCGGTCGTGCTGTAGCACTCGGTGACTTCCGGGCAGATGGCGATTTCCCGCTCGAACTGCTCGACCCCGCCCTCGGTGTGGCGCGTGAGATGGATATGCGCGAGCGCGCAGACGTGCAGGCCCAGCTTTTCGCGATCCAGCAATGCCGTGTAGCGCTGGATCACCCCCGATTGCTCCATATCCTTGATACGGCGCCAGCATGGGGTGCTCGACAGGCCGACCTGGTCAGAAATCTCTTGCACGGACCGGCGTGCGTCGAGCTGCAGCAGGCGCAGGATTTTTTGAGAGAACGTATCGAGTGTCAACTGCGCCTCCGTTGGCGTCGCCGTATCAACGCATGGTAGAGGTCTCGAAAACGAAACGCAATGCAAAACGGCTCCGGCGAGGGAGATTACCTAATTTGCCGGTTCCTCAGTGGTGTTTTGTCCTGAGTCGTCCCCATCTTTACCGGCTGCCAGCGTGGCCGCCTGGACCGCGCGCAGATCCTTGAGCATGTTGCAGAAGAGCGCGCCCTGCTCGATCGCGTCGTCCAGCGCGACATGCGTATGCGGATGTTCGTCGAACCAGTGCTTCGGGAAGCGTGGCTTGATGTTCTTGCGGTACGGCAGGCCGGTCAGTGCGAAGGCTAGCGTCTTGATGTCGAGCGCCGACCACGAAAACGGGCAGCGGCCGACAAACCGCATCATGTACCAGAACATATAGGTGAAGTCGAAACCGGCCGGCATTGCCACGAACACCGGCTTGCCCGGCAACGCCTCGACCCATTCGACATAGGCCGTGAGCGCGGCCTGCGGATCCTGCAAATCCTTGCGGCAGGCCTCCCATGCCTCCGGCTGCGTCTTCCACCATGCTTCCTGCACCGGATGCGGCTTGGCGCCTTCGAGCAAGTCGAGATTCGCCGAGAAAGTGGCGATCAGCTGCTTGTCCTCCGTGTACGCGGCGGAGGCGAAACTGAGCATCGAATGCGGGCCGGGAATCGGGCCGTCCGCTTCGACATCGGTGCTCACGTAGATTTCGCCGCTCATGCTTCTACTCCGTCGGCGACATACGGATTGGTGCGGCGCTCGGCGCCGAACGTCGAAGTGGGACCGTGGCCGGGAACGAAGGTGACGTCGTCGCCGAGCGGCCAGAGTTTTTCGCGAATCGCACGCACCAGATCGGCGTGATTGCCGCGCGGAAAATCCGTGCGGCCGATCGAGCCTGCGAACAGCACGTCGCCCACCAGCGCGAGCCGATGCGCGCGGCTGAAGAACACCACGTGGCCCGGTGTGTGGCCTGGGCAGTGATAGACATCGAGGGTTTCGTCGCCGAATTGCACGGTCTCGCCATCTTGCAGCCAACGGTCCGGTTCGAACGCCTCGGCAGCAGGAAAGCCGAAGCGCGTGCTTTGATCCGGCAGCTTGTCGAGCCAGAAGCTTTCGTCGGGATGCGGGCCTTCGATCGGCACGCCGTAATGTATGGCGAGCGTCTTCGCGCCGGCGCAGTGATCGATGTGGCCATGCGTGAGGAACACTTTTTCGACCGTTACGTTCTGGCGCGCGATTTCAGCCTGGATGATATCAAGGTCGCCGCCCGGATCGACGACGGCCGCGCGTCCGGTTGCCTCGCAAACGAGCAGCGAGCTGTTCTGCTGGAACGGCGTGACGGGGATCAAGGTGACTTTCATGGGTGACGGCGCCGCTGGAAAAACGTTGATTGTACCGGCGTCTCGTCGACGCTCGTCGAGGGCGTGGAGGCCCCGCTCCAGCGGGCTTTCGGCTACCCATTTTTGCAGCAGGAGTGAAAATTCTTCAAGGTTTTCAGTCAGTTGTCATCCCGAAATTTTCTTTTGGGTATAATGGCCCCCATGCACAAGGAATTGTGCATGCCACAAGGCGATGCGTCCCCATCAAAAATGGGCACGCGGATTGCTATTCAAGTATGGGCTGCCGCGGTTTTTGGCGGCCATCAGGTATCGATGTATTCGATGCACACGTCTTACCCAGCCAGGCGCCGCGCGCCTGCAACGGACTTAACTGCCGTGACGCTGGGTGGGGCCTACGCCGCTGTTCCTGCGCGCTGAGTTCCGCGCGCAAGAACGTGTTTGCCACGTTCGATGGCGGCATGTGGGGTCTGGTCAGGCTGCCGGGGACAGGTTGCGCCAGACGTGAAAATTAACCGTGCGGTAGCGGCTGGGTAAGCCGCGTCCGGGCTTTGACGTACTGCGCTTTTCTGCGCGGCGCGTTGTCGTCCATTGCCGCCGGAGTCGCAGGCAACACGCCCAACTGTTCGCGTGATGCGGCTCGACAATTTGATTGCACGTCTTATGAAAACTCGGTTATCCCGTGGTCTGGGGACTCTTTTTGCCTTTTTTTTGCTGGCCGGCTGTGCCACGCCTCCGGGCGCGAGCAGCACGTCTGAAAGCGACGTACCGCTGAGCACGACGAATGCGCAGGCAAGTTCCTCCGCCCCGCAAGCTTTTGGTAGCGCACCGGCCTCCGATGCAGACGCCAAGGGCACGCCGCTGGCCGATGCCACGCCGCTCACTGACGATGGCTCCAGCATTTCGGACTTTCATCAGAGCGGTCGCGCTTCGTGGTACGGCCGCGCCTTCCATGGCCGCCTCACCGCCAACGGCGAACGTTTTGATATGCACTCGCTGACCGCGGCGCATCGTACGCTGCCGCTCGGCTCGTACGTTCGCGTGACCAATCCGGCCACCTCGCTCTCCGTGGTCGTGCGCATCAACGACCGCGGCCCGTATGCGCGTGGCCGGATCATTGACCTTTCGATGGCTGCCGCAACTGCGCTCCACATGCGCCATGCCGGCACGGCGCGGGTCGAGATCGAAGGTTTGACGCAGCAGGAAGCACGCGTTGCGCGTGACGAAATGCTGGCATCGAACTCGATTTCGACTGCAGAAAAGTAATGTGACGGCAGCGGGCGCGCTGCAAGCGCGTTCGTGACGCCGGGCGACATGGCGCTAACTCACGCCGTTGTTCGCCGAATGGAAAAGGGGCCGCTTCACGTGGCCCTTTTCCTTTACTCATCAACCGTAGCTGGACGCAACCGCTCATTCCTTGCGGCCTTGGTTCGCGCTGCGAGCCTGATCCGCTGGCGGACATCCCGTCTCCGTCTGCTTCATTCCTCGTCGTTCTTCAGCGCCAAAGCGCGCGTATAGAGCGCATTGCGCGACGCGCCGGTGAGGGTTGCCGCAACTTTTGCCGCGCTGCTCACCGTCAACTCTTCCAGCAGGATGCCCAGCAACGCGTCGTGATCGTGTTCGCCGGCGGTTTCCGGCTGCGCGCCTTCCACCACCAGTACGAACTCACCGCGTTGCCGGTTCGGATCGGCGATGAGCCACGTTGGCCCTTCGGCCAGGGTGCCGCGATGCAGCGCTTCGTGTAACTTCGTCAATTCCCGTGCGATCAGCAGCTTGCGCTCACCGCCGAATGCGTCGGCCAATGCCTGCACCGTTTCGACGATCCGGTGCGGCGCTTCGTAAAACACCATTGCGTGCGGGTGATTCACGAGCGCTTGCAGTGCCGCGGCGCGTGCTTTTGCCTTCGGCGGCAGGAAGCCGAGGAACGAGAACGTCGCGACCCAGTCGCCCGCCGCGCTCAACGCGGTGGCGAGCGCGCTTGCGCCGGGTAGCGGAATGACCGGGAAGCCGGCTTCGCGCACCGCGTCGACGAGTTTCGCGCCGGGGTCCGAGATGCCTGGCGTGCCCGCATCGGACACGTAGGCCACGCGTTCGCCCGCTTGCAGATGTTCGATCAGGCGCAGCGCCGCGGCCCGCTCGTTGTGTTGATGAACCGCGACGAGCGGTTTCGAGATGCCGTAGCGCGCGAGCAATTGGCCCGTGTTGCGGGTGTCTTCGGCGGCGATGCGATCCACCAGTCCGAGCACATGCAGCGCGCGCAGCGTGATGTCGGCGATGTTGCCGATCGGCGTGGCCACCACATAGAGCGCGGCGGCAGGGTACTGCTGCCCTTGCGCGAGTTCGGAGAGAGGAGTCATGAGGCAGAAGACGCAGACAGACAGAACGAGGCCGCCATTGTGCCACGCAGCGGCGCGTGAGCCGGTTGGCGGACAGGCGAGTGCGCGGGCCGATGGTCACAACTTTTCGAGACCAACCGGGTCCAAACTCGTCGGCGCAGCGTTCGAGGCGCGTGCGATGGAGTTTTTGCAGCGGCAGCGTTTGCGCTTCGTCGCGCGCAATGTGCTGTGCCGGGGCGGTGAGATCGATCTGGTGATGCGCGACCGTGACGGCGCGCTGGTGTTTGTCGAAGTGCGCGCGCGAGCGCAGCAGCATTACGGCGGCGCGGCGGCGAGTATCGGGTGGCAAAAGAAGCAGCGCATCGTGCGTGCCGCGCGGCATTATCTGGCGACCCGCAGCAGGCGTTCGCATGATGAGCCTGCGTGCCGTTTCGACGTGATTGCGTTCGAGGCGGGCCGGCTCGTGTGGCTGCGCGATGCATTTCGCGCCGACGAAGTCTGACGCAGTGCACGGAGAACGCTCGTGAGTGCGATAAACTTGCGCTCGCGTGCGGGCCTCGTGGACGACGCCGGCATACGGGATGCAGCGAGGAAGCAGCGCATTTCGCGATGATTTTGCGCATCTGCACTGTGTTGCCGGCACGGTTAATCAGCGCGGTACGACTTCGCAATACGACTTCACAACACGGCCGCGCATTGCGGTCCATTCGCGGCAGAAAATAGAGACTCGATGTCAGTCGAACGCATTCAACAACACTTCCGCGACAGCGCGGCAGTCAAACTCGAAGCCCTCGAAACCCTGTCGATGCCGATCGCCGCTGCGATCGACACGATGTTCGCTGCGCTTGCCAACGGCAGCCGCATTCTGGCGTGCGGCAACGGCGGCTCGGCGGGCGACGCGCAACATTTCGCCGCCGAACTGATCGGCCGCTTCGAGCGCGAGCGCCCGGGCTTGCCGGCGATCGCGCTGACCACCGACACGTCCGTGCTTACCGCCATCGCCAACGACTACTCGTTCGAGCAGATTTTTTCGAAGCAGGTGTGGGCTCTTGGCCAGCCGGGCGATGTGCTGCTGGCTATCACCACGTCCGGCAATTCCGCCAATGTGCTGGCCGCGATCGAGGCCGCGCACGAGCGCGAAATGATCGTGGTCGCGCTGACCGGCAAGGGTGGCGGCCGTATGCAGGAAGTACTGAGCGATACCGATATCCACATTTGCGTGCCGTCCGATCGCACTGCGCGTATTCAGGAAGTGCATTTACTGACCATCCATTGTCTGTGCGACGGCATCGATGCCATGTTGCTGGGCGAAGACTGAGACTGATTCCGAAGGAGAGCTAGTTGATGAGCGTATTCCGCGTCAAGAAGACACTGGTGAGAACCGTGCTGGTGGTCGGGTTCGCGGCGGGGCTGTCCGCGACGCTGCAGGGTTGCTTTCTGGCCGTTGCCGGCGCGGCGGGCGGCAGCGCGCTGGTGGCAACCGACCGGCGCACGCTCGGCGCGCAGACCGAGGATCGCGAGTTGCAGGTGAAGGCACTGTCGCAGATCAGCCAGAACTTGCCCGACAGTGCGCATGTCAACGTGTCGGTGTTCAACCGCCGCGTGCTGCTGACCGGCGAAGTAGCGGGGGACGTGTCGAAGCAACGGGCCGAGACCATCGTGCGTGGCTTGAACAACGTTAACACGATCGTCAACGAACTGGCGATTATGCCGGCGAGTTCGTTCTCGTCGCGCACTAATGACACGTATCTGGAAACGCGGGTGAAGACCGCGCTGATCGCCGAGAAGAACATTTCGGCGAACAACTTCAAGATCGTGGCCGAGCGTGGGTCGGTGTACATGATGGGTCTTGTCACGATGGACGAAGGCAATCGCGGCGCCGATGTCGCGAGCCGCGTGCCGGGTGTGACGCAGGTCGTGAAGGTGTTCCAGTACATTCAGCCGCAGGAAGCGGCGGCGGCCGCTGCCGCTGCCGCCGCGAGCACGCCGGCAGCGGCGTCGCAGCCTGACGCGAGTGCGCCGACCGTCGGTGCGATTCCCGATTCATCGGTGAGTTCGCGTCCGCTCGATCAGCAGCCGCCGGCGCCGGTCAGCAATTCGAACTCGGTGCATCCGGGTAATCCGAAGGCGACGACGCCATGAAACGGGGCGTTGCTTTCGTTGCCGTGATGTTGACGGTTACTGCGTGGGTGGGTGCTTTTGCCTCTTCCGCGCGGGCAGCCGATGCGCCGCGTGGGCAGATCGTTGCGAACTCGAATGCCTGCATGGGATGCCACACCGTGGACCGCAAACTGGTCGGCCCGTCGTTCCAGCAGATCGCTGCAAAATACAAGGGCGATGCGCAAGCGCCGGCCAAATTGGCGCGCAAGGTGAAGGAAGGCGGCTCAGGCGTGTGGGGCATGATTCCGATGCCGGCGCATCAGTCGATGAGCGATGCGGACATCCGCACGGTGGTGGATTGGGTGCTGGCTGGCGCGCCGTCGAAGTGATGTTTTGCCACTCGTTTTGCCGCCGGGTTTTGCCTCCCCGGGGGCTTGGCAAAACGGAAAATGCCTGTGCTAGAATTGTTTGCACATTGGGGGGGTAGCTCAGCTGGGAGAGCGTCGCGTTCGCAATGCGAAGGTCGGGAGTTCGATCCTCCTCCTCTCCACCAGGTTCTGCTTGAGAAACAACGCACTACGTCTTGCGATGTAGTGCGTTGTTTTGCATTCTGGCGCAGGTTTTTGCGCACTCGGTGTGGCAAATTTGTGGCGCCACACGTCTTCCACATCAAGCGCGAGGCATTGGTAGAAAAAACTTCGCAACTCTACCGAGACTTCACCGACCCTAAAACGCAATCTTGCATGCATCAGCTAACCAACGCCGCTGTGTGCACGAACGTGACATGGCACAAAAAGGCCATTGTCCATGCAAGCATTACTCAGGCCGATCAACTTGCGCAATGTGTGGATATCGTCAACTACGATATCCGGCGCATTGACTTATCAGGATTGCAACTCGCGCTGACCTGTTGCCTCACGTAGTTTGCTACCAGCCGGATCGTCCAGCAGGGGCGGCACGAGGTGACGAGGCGAATCAGCATGACGACACGCAAGGAGTGGGTCGCAGCATTGCAATTGAGGTATGGCAGCGAGACGCCCAGTCACCGCACGCCCCGGACGCGGCTTTCGGCCGTTTCCCCATCAACCGGGGGGGCAGGCGTTATGTCACGCGAATAAGCGATCACGCGCTGACCACAGTGAGCAAGGCGTTGCACGTCAAATTTGATCGCACCTTCAATTGCACCGCCAGTTTGCCGATATACAGGCGGCATCGCTGTATGAACCTATTTCCGGTCGGCGTCGAAACGTGGAACCTTAGTCGTCTGATGACGTGTCTCCTCGAGACGCCGGTTGGCGACCGTACCAGAAGTGAATATCAAAAAAAGGGACCATTTCCATGATTGCGAAAATGACAGCTATCGCTGGGACGTCGTTGCTCCTGCTTTCGGCGTGCGCTCAAATGCAACTCGGTGGCGGGGGAAAGACGCCGGATAGCACGGCGGTGGCTGGGGCTACCCGCCAGGACGCGGACGATGGGCTGAAGCACTGCGCGGCACCGCTTGGTACCGTGTCGATCGTTGAAGACACGGCCGCACCGTGGTATAGCATCCTGACTGGGCAATACCAGTTGGGCAGTACCGTCCCGGTGCTCAAGATGCTGGTCCAGCAATCGAACTGCTTTGTCATCGTCGACCGCGGCCGCGCGCTGAATGCCGCTCTCGCGGAACGCCAGTTGAACGAGTCGGGCGAACTGCGCAAGACCTCGAAGATGCACAAAGGGCAGATGGTCGCTGCCGACTATGAGATGAGCCCGAGCATCACCTTCTCCACGCAGAACACGGGTGGCGCATCCAGCCTGCTTGCCTACGTGCCGGTAGTTGGCAGCGCGCTCGCTGGCGTCGCTGGCTCGATGAATACCAAGGAAGCGTCGACGGTGCTTACGCTAGTCGATACCCGCTCAAGTGTGCAACTCGCGGCGGCAACCGGTTCGGCGAGCAACATCGACTTCGGCATGCTCGCGAGCTTTGTCACCACCAAGAGCGGCGGCACGGTCGGCGCTTACTCGAACACGCCGCAAGGTAAGGTCGTGGTCGCAGCCTTCACCGATTCGCTAAACAACCTTGTTGGCTCCGTCAAGCAATACAAAGCCCAGAGCGTCAATGGTGGTCTCGGTAACGGCGGCAACCTGAGGGTCAACTGACCGCCGGCTCGGCTCATAGCGCCCGGAGCGGAGCCCATCGTTAAAAGGGTCCGCCGGCCGGGCACCCCATGTCAAGCGTGCCTGGCCGATCGCGCGAGGAAAGTCAAAGACCCTGTTCCAAAAAAATTGCCTGCCCCATCAGCGAGATGGGCACGTGCCATTTTCGCTGCATTAGCTGTTTGCGATGCCGTCGAGTTGCTTGCGGATGTCGTTGAGGATAACGCGATAGTCGACGACGTTAGGCGCGGTTTCGACCGCAGGGATGCCGAGACCGATGACTGCCTTGCTACCGTTACGATACGGGAAGACCTCAAGGGAGTACTCATACTCCACGCCGCGGTAGTTGCCCACGAACCACTCAGAGATAATCTTGCCGGTGACAGGGTCCGTCGAGCCCTGTCCCATATTCGCCGACGGTGCAAGTCGCCGGAAGCTCGAGTAGACCGAAGCCGTGTCGTACTTCGTGTCGATCTCAAACTTGTACCAGAAGC
Source organism: Paraburkholderia sp. GAS348 (assembly GCF_050434205.1). NCBI lineage: Bacteria > Pseudomonadati > Pseudomonadota > Betaproteobacteria > Burkholderiales > Burkholderiaceae > Paraburkholderia > Paraburkholderia sp. GAS348. The sequence goes on along the minus strand of NZ_JBNPVT010000008.1, from coordinate 150,983 downwards.
TCGATGCCTCGATGTACCGATGCACTAGCGCCTCGTTAAAACCCGGCACCGGGAACTTGCCCACCAGCCCCTGCTGGTAGGTGGCGCGCTTGACTGGCTTCATTGTCACCGTTGAGTAGCTGCCATTGTCCGTCTTTGAATAGTCAATGGTGTACTTGACTCCCGAGCCGACATAGCCATTGCTGTAGTAGGCGTGAATGACAAACGAATCGGCCGTGATGTCGCGCAGCTGGAGTGCATAGTCAGTCCTGCCAATTGTCGGACGCAGGCCTGCCCCGCCGGGTACGAGCCCCGCGACCTGCCCGTTCGCAAAGATATGCGGGTCATGCGGCACGATGAAGGTAACCGGCGGATACGAGATCGGCGTCACGTCGGCGGGCGGGTTGATGGCCTTGGCAAGCGGATTCTGCGAAATATCGGCGCAGCTGGCGAGCAACGCGGCGACGAGCACGGCCGAGGCGATGAGAGTAAGTTTTTTCATGTGTGTCTTGGTCATATGTTGGCAGAGATAGGTCAGTTTGCGACGGGTTGTCCGGCGAGAGTGACCACGCCGTTGGCCGCTTCAAGTCCCACGTTCTTCGCCACGGTGCCGTTGATCGTGGTCTTCGCGCTGTCTTCGACCACGAGGCTCGAGGCGCCCACGTTCACGCCTGCTTTAATGCGATCGCCGCTCGCGAGCACGCCGAGCAGCAGACGTGCGGCTGTCGAGCGTGCGTTGTATTCCTCGGTATGCCGTTGGCGACGATCCTCACGCTTTATCCCGGTCTTGGCGCTAAAGCGCCAAGACCGGTGCGCCGCAGGCCCTTGCGGCTCCCGCTTGCGGGGGCGTGGAACTAACGAAGATTAGCTTCCCGACGCGGCGTCCGACTCTTTGATCGACGCGAGCTTGCCGTCAGAGCCATAGCAGAACATGACTGTGTGCTTGGAACTCTTGGTAGCGGCTTCCGTAGGGGTAAAAATGATCTCGGCGAGTCCCAAGGTGGCTACATCGGCCAGAACTTCTCCCGCTGCAATGGCACCTTTGCCGGCTCCGCTTGGGCCGTGCGTATAGAGTTTGTACACGTCGCAGGAGTTGGCCTGGTCTTGCTCGGTGCTAGCTGGACTACCCACTTCGGCGATGACATTCATCCGCGAAGTCTCTCCCAGCACGAATTTTTTCAGGTTAACGGGGTCCGGACGATTCGCTTCCATCACAGGAGCACATCCGCTCAAGCTCAAAGCAAGGACAGTCAATCCAAGTACGTATTTCCCGCGCATCTGTTTCCCCTCGGTGGTTAATCGATCTTGTTAAAGACGCTTTATCGGCAATAAGGGCACGATCTTTATATGTCATCTGCCCCTTGCCGCGATCGCGCCTGTCCCACCGGGCCGGTTGCCCGTGCTTGTCGTTGCCGCCGGCGACCGCGCCGGAATGCGCTTCCTGGAATTCTTCGCGTCGGCGATCCGCAACCCGCAACCCGCAACCCGCAACCCGCAACCCGCAACCCGCAACCCGCAACCCGCAACCCGCAACCCGCAACCCGCAACCCGCAACCCGCATCACGCATCACGCATCACGCATCACGCATCACGCGGCGCGCGGCGCGCGTATGCACGCGCTGCGGGCGAATTCCTCACCCTCAAGTTTCGTTTCGTCATGCCGCAAAGAGGATGGTTGGTGCGTGGGCTGACAGTGACGTCCGTGGCCGCGTCGACGTCAGCACCGGAATGGGCTGGCACAGCGAGTTGCGGGCGAAGACGAACGGTACGTCGATTGATGCCGGGCTAAGAAGCGCCGGACGTCGGGGAAGCACGGAATTCGTGGGACATGGAAGCAGTTCCCGACTCTGGCGTGCGCCCGCGGTCTGCACAAACCCGATAACTTAACGTTGATGAACGGACGACGAGATGGAACGTTTTGCGTTTCTGGCTTTCGGGTTTTACACCCGGTGCTGCGGTCGTCCTACAGCCCGCTACGTTGAGCATTGCGGGTGACTTTGCCAACGCGTCGCCCGTGAGCGACGCGCCATCCGAAAGACCTCGATCAGAACTTATCCCATCCGTCAGCCGCAGTAGGCGTAACAGTAGCAAGCGCAGCAACCGGCGCAACTGCGGCAGCCCGCGCAACGCGCTTAGGGGCAGCAGCAACCGCAGCCTCGCGCCGCGGCGCTTCCCGCCGGGCAGGAGCAGGCGCCATCGCCGCTACCGCCGGCGCACCGTCCTTCACCTGAAAAAACGCCACGGCCTCATTCAATTGTTGCCCCTGGTCTTCCATCGACCGCGAAGCCGCCGCCGCCTCCTCCACCAGCGCTGCATTCTGCTGCGTGACGTTGTCCATCTGGGTAATCGCAAGATTGACCTGCTCGATCCCGCGGCTTTGTTCAACGGATGCCGCCGCGATCTCCGACATGATATCGGTCACTCGCGCGACCGCATGCGTCACTTCGGCCATCGTCTTCCCCGCCTCGCCGGCAAGCGCCGAACCATCGCGGATCTTACCCACAGAGTTGGCGATCAGGTCCTTGATCTCCTTTGCCGCACTCGATGAACGTTGCGCCAGGCTTCTGACTTCGCTCGCGACCACCGCGAAACCCCGCCCTTGTTCGCCCGCACGCGCGGCTTCGACGGCTGCGTTCAGCGCGAGGATGTTCGTCTGGAACGCAATGCCTTCGATGATGCCCGTGATGTCCGCGATCTTGATCGAGCTATCGCTGATGTCGTGCATCGTGTTCACCACCTGACTGACGACCTCGCTACCCTTTTGCGCCACCGACGAAGCATTCGCAGCCAGCATGCTGCCTTGTTGCGCGTTGTCGGCATTCTGCTTAACGGTGGAGGTGAGTTCCTCCATGCTGGAAGCGGTTTCCTGCAACGACGCTGCCTGCTGCTCGGTACGCTGGCTCAGGTCCATATTGCCCGCCGCGATCTGGCGTGCCGCGCCGGCGATGCTGGTGCTGCTGTCGCGCACGCGTCCGACGATCGCCGTCAGCCGTTCGTTCATCTCGCGCAGGGCGCTCAGCAGTTTGCTGGTTTCGTCGCGGCCGTCGACGGTGATGCGCGTGCGCAGATCGCCTTCCGACACGGTGCGTGCGACGCCGATCGCAAATCGCAGCGGTCCGGTCACAGCACGCGTGATCACCACGCACGCGCCGACGGCGAGCCCCAGCGCGACGAGACAGATCGCGATCAGCAGATTGCGCTGGTTCTCGTAATGCGCCGTGTACTCGTTGACCAGTTGATCCTGGCGTGCGCGCGTGTAGTCGGCATACGCGTTGGTCGCGCGAACCAGCGCGGCGAGCAGCGGCCGGCAATGATCGTCCATCTCGACGATCGCCTCGTCACGCTTGTTGGTGAGCGCGAGATTGACAATGTTGAGTGCAACCGGACCATAAGCCGATTCGACCCGATTGATCTCAGCGACAAGGCTGCGCGCTTTCTCCGTCGTATCGGTCGCGTTCGCGATCATGTCGTTGAGCTTTTTCAGGTCGGCTTGCACGTCTTCGTGCGCACGCGTCACGTCGGCTTTCTCTATTTCGAGATCCTGGGGTTTGGTCACAAGCACAAGGTTGCGCGCCGCGATCGCCCTGCGGTCTACCGCGGTTCGGACCTGCACCGCCATGTCGGCGCGTGCGTTGATGCCGTGTACGAAGTTGGAAAACCCATCGGTCGAATCGCTCAGCGCTTTTAAGGAAAGGCCGGAAACCGCGACGACAATGAAAGACAGCATGCCGAAACCAGCAATGAGTTTTGTCTTGATGGTGAGGTTCTTGAGTGTCACGATTTCTTCTCCAATAACGAAACGTTAAAGCGTTCGCAATGGACTCTCAGGTCCGGGCATGGGGCGTCTATCTGGCTGCCGATCAGCGCGGCAGTCCCGCGCTTGACCCTTCGCCTCCCGCAAGGCGCACCGGCTAAGACGTGTCGCACGTCAGCCAATAAATGGGTATCCCATTTATCGGTTATCGGATTGGATTCCCATGTACTGAAGGCATTGAGCGTATTTTTTTACCTGGCTTGCACGCGATGCGTGTCAGATGCATTCGGCCGGCTCGATGTAGTCGTGAACAATGCGGGCTTCGGCCACCTGGCGCTGCCAAAGCGGTGCTCGAAGTCGCCGATATCCGCGCGCTCAGCCGCACCGCATCCGAGCCGGCGGTCGATCTGCGCGCCGGCTGAGCCGGATCGACGTGGCGTCCGCGCGCTGCCCCGCTGGTTGTAGGGCGAAGGTCCACGCAGGTGCAAAACGCAGGCGCAGAATCTAACGTCCGTGCCGTTTCGGAAATTGGCCGCCGGCGCCAGCGGCTTGAAGCACGCCATCGCTAAATTTTCGCCCAGTCCACGAAAAACCTGTCTTTCCCCGCTTTGATACGCCTCAGCCTCTGGTAGGCTACCGTTTCACGAGACGCGGCTTCCGGACGCGGCCAACTTCTTCACGCGCGTAGGTCAGCGCATGCTCGAATGAACAGTTTATGGTGACGCGTCGACCGAACATCGTGATTGCGATCAGCATCGTGCTAGCCGGCGCGATACTTGCGATTACGGTGTGGGTATTGGCGCAGATGCGCGATGACGCACTGCGGCGTGCACAGGATTCCGTCTTCAACGTCTCGCTGCTGGTCGAACGCGACGTGTCGCGCAATCTCGAGATCTACGATCTGTCGCTGCGGGCCGTCGTCGACGGCCTGAACCAACCCGGCGTGTTGGACCTGCCGCCGGCGATTCGCCAGATGGTGCTGTTCGACAGCTCCGCCAGCGCAAAAGACATGGGTTCGATTTTCGTACTCGACCCCGCCGGCAACGTCATCTTCGCTTCGCAATCCACGCCTCCGCGCCAACTCAATCTCGCCGAGCGCGACTATTTCCAGGTTCAGCGCGATTCCCCCCATGTCGGCCTGTATGTTAGCCACCCGTTCATGCCCAAGGTGACCGGCAAGGACGTGAGCATTGCGTTGAGCCGGCGCATCTCGCGGCCGGACGGCAGCTTTGGCGGCGTGGTCGTCGGCACGATGCGCCTGACTTACTTCAGACGCCTGTTCGCCGGCATGAATCTCGGCGCGGGCGGTTCGATGGCGCTGATGCTGAGCGACGGCACGATGCTGATGCGGCGCCCCTACGATCCAAAAGTCATCGGCCGGAGTCTGGCCGGCACCGCGAACTACACACGCTTCCTCCTGCAGCCAAGCGGGGACTTCTTCGGCACGGCGGCGATCGACGGTGTCGAGCGCTGGTACGCGTTCCGCCATATCGATATGTATCCGATGATTCTCGACGTTGCGCTCTCTACGCACGATATCTATGTGCAGTGGCGGCATCGCGCGTGGATCTTCGGCACGCTGATCGCGGCGCTCGACGCGGCGATCATTGCGCTTGCCATCCTGTTCTCGCAACAACTGCGGCAGCGCCGCGCTGCCGAAGAAGAGTTGCGCGTGCTGGCGAGCACCGACGGGCTGACCGGCCTGAACAATCGCCGCACTTTCGAGGAACATGCGGAGGAGGAGTGGCGCCGGGCGCAACGCAACGAGTGGCCATTGTCGATGCTGCTGATCGATGTCGACACGTTCAAGGGCTTCAACGATCTATACGGCCATTCGGCCGGCGACGACGCGCTCATTGCCGTGGCGCGCTGCATTGGCCAGAGTGTGCGGCGTCCGGGCGATACTGCGGCGCGCTATGGCGGTGAAGAATTCGCCGTGCTGCTGCCGGAAACCGACGAAGCCGGGGCGGCGTGTATCGCCGAGAAAATTCGCGCCGCGGTTCAGGCACTCGAGCTTCGCCATGTCGCGAGTTCACACCACGTGCTGACCATCAGCATCGGCATTGCATGCACCAGGAGCCAGAGATTCGCGACGAGCCGCGCACTCGTCAACGCCGCGGACGAGGCGCTCTACGAAGCGAAGGACGCGGGACGCAACCGCGTGCTGTGTTATCCGGCGGCGGCGCGGGCGGATCGACGCAGCGACGTCGTGTCACCGGCGGGATAAGGCAGGACCATTTCGCCAGGTGCCGGTCCGCCGATCGCGTCGAGTTCAGGCAGAAGGCTACCGCTGGCGGGGCAGGACTCATCGGGTGCCGCTCCGGGTAATTTTACCCGGGCAATATATTGCGCTTAATTTATACCCGGGTATAATTCGACAGATCCATTCTTCTGGAGTTTGTCATGATCCCCCTTCCTGCTACCTGCACTGCCTTCGAGGGGCACCGCCGCATCGCCTCGGGTCCGTTGCCCGAGGTTGCGCTCGCTGTACGCGAGGTGCTGGCGCGCGGCGAACGGGCGCCTGTGCTGATTTTCGACAACATCACGAGCCGCCCGGTCGAGTTTGATTTGCGCGGCACGCCTGAAGAAATTCTCGCGCGGCTGACCAGCGAGGCGCCCGCCGAGCAGCCGGCTCCGATCGCTGATGCCGGGGAGGACGACGCCCCCCGTGGCCGTGGTCGGCCCAAGCTCGGTGTGGTGGCGAGAGAGGTCACGTTACTGCCGCGTCATTGGGATTGGCTCAACGGGCAATCAGGGGGCGCTTCGGTTGCGCTGCGCAAACTAGTCGAAGCGGCGCGGCTTGCGGGCGAGGACAAGGACCGCCAACGCGCCGCGCAAGAAGCGGTGTATCGCTTCATGACCGCACTCGCCGGCAATCTGCCTGATTATGAAGATGCGACGCGCGCGCTCTACGCAGACGATCGGGTGCGTTTTGAAGACATCGTTGTGGCATGGCCAGAGGACGTGCGCAACCACACGCTCCGTCTTGCCGCAGACGCTTTCTTCAGGCATCCGTAAATTCGAACGCGTACTGACGAGTGCGCCGCCGACGAAGCGCATGGACGAAAAAAAATCCGCTCACGCCGGGGGAGCGTGAGCGGAAAGTCGGAGAGTTACAACATCGCGTGCGCTCATGGGGGCGAACGCAGCAAACAAAGTCTAAGAGTTCAGCTCATCCCCATATATCAGACAAATCCCAATCACTGCGCCGACGCAAAAAGGCGCATGGACCCAGCGACCCGGCGCGGCCTCTACTGGATGGAAGAGGCGAACCGCCACAAGATCGATTCCGATCTTGCCGCCGCGAATCTCGGCTACGCCGCCGGCAGCATGCTGTTCGCGCTACGCAACATGCGTGAGTGGCTGGCGGGCATCGTCTCGTGCATCAGCGAATCGAGCGAATCGATCCTGATGGCCTCGGGCGAGATCGCGCAGGGCAACACCGATCTGTCGCAACGCACCGAAGAACAGGCGGCCGCGTGGCAGGAAACCGCGTCGAGCATGCAGCAATCGACCTCGACGGTGAAGATGAATGCCGAGAACGCGCAGCAGGCGGGCGGTGTTGCGCATGGCGCGGCGTGAGTAGCGCACTTAGCGCAGTTTCAGCCGCCCTTGCCAGGCCTGGTGGCTCTCCGTACACTCGCGCGTAATTCCCAGACGGCGCAGTTTCGTTGCACCGTCCACTAAAACGCCGATAGAGGAGAACCCCCGCCATGGCCGATTCCTACTTCCCACGCTGGCGCGTTCAGCCGAACGCTGCCGAGGGCCGCATTGTCGCCACGGACGAGCGGCTCGCGTGGCCGCAGATGTTTGCGATGGGCGTTCAGCACGTCGTCGCCATGTTCGGCTCGACCGTGCTTGCGCCGTTGCTGATGGGCTTCGATCCGAACCTGTGCATCTTCATGTCGGGGATCGGCACGCTGTTGTTCTTCGTGCTGGTGGGGGGGCGCGTGCCGAGCTATCTCGGCTCGAGCTTCTCGTTCATCGGTTTGGTGATCGCGGTGACGGGATATGGCGGTCACGGTCCGAATATGAACATCCCGGTGGCGTTGGGCGGGATCATTGCTTGCGGGGCGGTGTACGGGATCATTGGCCTGATCGTGTCGGCGGTCGGCACGCGGTGGATTGAAACGCTGATGCCACCGGTCGTGACCGGGGCGATTGTCTGCGTGATCGGGCTGAATCTGGCGCCGATTGCGGTGCATGGCGTGAGCGACAGCAACTTCGATTCGTGGATGGCGCTGGTGACGGTGCTGTGCGTCGGTGCGGTCGCGGTGTTCGCGCGCGGCATGCTGCAGCGATTGCTGATTCTGGTTGGTTTGTTGATGGCGTATGTGATTTACGCGATCGTCACGAATGGTCTCGGCATGGGCAAGCCGATCGACTTTGCGATTGTGGCGAATGCCGCATGGTTCGGTATGCCGCATTTCACCGCACCGGTTTTCAGCATGCAGGCGATGACCTTGCTTGCACCGATTGCGGTGATTCTGGTTGCTGAGAATCTTGGGCACATCAAGGCAGTGAGCGCGATGACCGGTCAGAACCTCGACCGCTATGTCGGCCGCGCGTTTCTCGGCGATGGACTTGCGACGATGCTGTCCGGGTTTGCCGGCGGCACGGGGGTGACGACGTATGCCGAGAACATCGGCGTGATGGCGGTGACCAAGATCTATTCGACGCTGGTGTTTGTTATTGCCGCGCTTATTGCTCTTGTGCTTGGCTTTTCGCCGAAGTTTGGGGCGGTGATTCAGACTATTCCGGGGCCTGTGCTGGGCGGTGTTTCGATTGTTGTGTTTGGGTTGATTGCCGTGACGGGTGCGCGAATTTGGGTCGTCAATAAGGTGGATTTTTCTGACAATCGGAATCTGATTGTTGCGGCGGTGACGCTCGTGCTGGGGGCTGGGGATTTTTCTTTGAAGCTTGGCGGGTTTGGGCTTGGGGGGATTGGTACCGCTACCTTTGGGGCGATTATTCTTTATGCTCTTCTGAGGAGGAAGCCGGCGCAAGGGCCGGTGGCTTAAGAGTAGTTTTGGTTTATTAGCGTCGCCCCAGTGCGGGGCGGGCACTTTCAAAAAAGACCAACGCCGCCGGCAATGCACCTCAACGGTGCGCGCCACGCCCGCGGGCGGCGCACTGCCCCTTTCGCCGGTGCAACTCCACACGCAAATACCATTCGAATGTGCGCCACCGTGCGCATGGACCTTGCTTAAGGAATATCGATGACGCACATTTTGAGGATCGGTGCCGAGGTTGTTCGCTTCCGCGTTCGGACCGGCCCGGCCCTCGCGTGAGAGGATTGCATGACGATTGCGCAACAGGAAAGGATGGCCAGCGCGCCGCATGGTTTCGATGTCGAAGTGACGTCGGGGCTCGAACGTTTTTCGGCGCAGCATGGCGAGCTGACTTTGACCAGCGTGTTTCAACCGATTTTCAGCCTGTCGCATATGCGGGCGGTCGGCTACGAAGGGCTGCTGCGCGCGCACGACGCGCTCGACCGGCCCGTGTCGCCGCTCGACGTCTTCGGCGAGGCGGCGCGTCTGGGCGACGTGCTGCAAGTCGACCGGCTCGCTCAAACGCTGCATCTGGAGAACTTCAAGGTGCTTGGCGCCGAGCACGAATGGCTGTTCCTGAACGTCCATCCCGGCGCGCTCACCGATCCGTATCTCGCCGCCGCCTTGCTCGCCAATCTCCGGCGGCTCGATCTGCCGCCGCGGCGGATCGTGCTCGAGGTGCTCGAACAACGCGCGGACGATCTCGAACGCCTTGCCGACGCGGTGCGCCAGTTCCGTGAGCGCGGCTTCCTGATCGCACTCGACGACTTCGGCGCGGGCCACTCGAATGTCGAACGGATCTGGCAATTGAATCCCGATATCGTGAAGCTCGACCGCATCATGCTGTCGCATGCCGCGCATCGTGCGGATATGGCGGCGATCCTGCCGGGGCTGGTGGCGCTGCTGCACGAAGCGGGCAAGCTGGTGCTGATCGAAGGCGTAGAAACGGAGCATGAAGCGCAGATGGCGCTCGCTTGCGACGCGGACTTCGTGCAGGGTTTTTTCTTCGGCCGGCCGAATCCCGGCGCGGCCGACGCGGCGCACGCCATGACCTGCATCAGCGAAGTCACTGACCGCTATCGCGATCAGGCCGAAGCGCGCGAGCGCCGCAATGCGAGCCGTCTCACACCGTACCTGCGGGCGTTCGAGCGCGCCGCGGAACGGCTCGCCGCCGGCGAACCACTCGAGGAGGTCTGCTGGAATTTCCTCGGGCTCGACCATGCCGCGCGCTGTTTTTTGCTCGACGCGAGGGGCAAGCAGGCGGGCCGCAACGTCGTGTTGCGCGTCGATCGCGCGGCGCCTGAGACGCGCTTTTTGCCGCTTGCCGACGCGCAAGGGGCGAACTGGCTGCGTCGTCCGTATTTCCGCGCGGCGATCAGCGCGCCGGAACGTGTGCACGTGACGCGTCCGTATCTGTCGATCAACGAGGCCTTGCCGTGCGTGACGCTTTCGGTCGCGACGCGTGTTGGCGAGCAGACATGTGTGCTGTGCGGCGATATCGATTGGGTCGAAGAATAACGATTCCGATGGTTCGCTCGTGAGGATGAGCGGCGGTCCTGGTGGTTTAGATTGGAAGGGCGAGTAGCGGCTCTGATGGTATAGATCGGAACGGTGAGTGGCGGCACCGGTGGCTCAAATTGGCAGCGCGAGCGGCGGTCCTCATCGTTCAGATGGGAAGGGCGCGTGGCGGTTCTGAGATCATGTCGCTTTTAACGACACACAGCCGCGCTATGCCAGTCCTACTCGAAGTCATCGCCACGACCGTTGCCGACGCCCGGCTTGCCGTGCAGGCGGGCGCGAACCGCCTTGAACTCGTCACCGCGATGGGCGAGGGTGGTTTAACGCCGAGCCTTGGGTTGATCGAGGCGGTGGTTGCCGCGGCGGATTTCCGCGCTGCCAACGCGGCGGCCGGCGCTCCGGCGGCCGGCGTGCCGGTCAACGTGATCGTGCGGCCGCATAGCCGCTCGTTCGTGTACGACGCCGACGACTACGCCGTGATGCTGCGCGACGTGCGTGCAGTCAAAGCGGCCGGCGCGAACGGCGTGGTGATCGGCATGCTGACGCCAGACGGTGAGATCGATCGCGAAGGCCTCGCGCGCGCAATCGATGCGGCTGATGGAATGGCCATCACGTTTCACCGCGCGTTCGACGAAACGCGCGATCTGCAAAAAGCGCTCGATGTGCTGCTCGGTTTCGGCGCCGTGACGAATGTGCTGACCTCGGGCGGAAAACCTTCGGTGCTGCAGGCGGAGTCGATCGTGCGCGAGCTGGTACGGCAAGCGTCCGGCTCACATTGCACGGTGTTGGCGGGCGCGGGGTTGACCATCGATGCGGTTGCCGGCTTCGTGAGCGAGACGCAAGTTCAAGCGGTTCACTTCGGGTCGGGTGTGCGCGTTGGCGGCAACAGTCTTGCGCCCGTTGACGCGGCGAAAGTCGCGCAGGTGAGAGCGCTACTGGACGCAAAGCGTAGCTGATTAGTCAGGAAGATAAGCAACGCTACCAGACGCAACGCGTGACAAATCCATCAGGCAAAAAATGCCGCTTCGAGGTTCAACCCGAAGCGGCATTTTTCATTCACGGAGCAAAAGAACTACTTCGCAACGACCACCGGAATTCCTCGCAACTGCCCGGCGCCCTTCACTTCATCGAGCGACTTCTTCACCGACGGGCTCGTCGCTGCTTCGATCTGCAAGCGCGCCGCGAGATCGCGCTCGCCGCGCTTCACGCCCGCCAGATTCGCCAGTTTCACGTGGCCATAACCGCGTACACGAGCATGCAGATCCGCGAGTTTCGCGACGTCTTCCAGATTGTTCGCGTTGAGTTTCGAGAGCGCGCGGTGCAATGTGGTTTCGTAGTCGTCGGCGAGTTCGCGCTCCATTTTGCGTTCCAGCGTGCGGCCGAACGGATCGAGCATCGTGCCACGCAGACCGCTGAATTTCGCCATCACGCCGAGCACCGGCCACATCCATTGACCGAACGTCTTCTTGGTCGGATTGACGCCCGGTTGAGGACGCGTGAGCGTCGGCGGTGCGAGGTTGAACTTGATGCCGAAGTCCTTGCCCGCCACGCCTTCGAATTGCGCTTCCAACGCTTCACGGAAGGCCGCATCCGTATGCAGCCGCGCGACTTCGTACTCGTCTTTTACCGCGAGCAGACGATAGAACGTCGTCGCCACGGCGCGCGTGATGTGCTCGCTCTTTGCATCGAGCGCGGTTTCGGCACGGCGCGCCGCATCGACCAGCGCGCGATATCGCTTCACATAGCTCGCGCCACCGTATGTCTGGAGACGGCCCTCGCGATGCGCGATCAATTCGTCGAGCGTATCGACGCGCACCGCCTGCTTCGCCAGATGCCGTGCTTGCCACAGCGATTCCAGCGCGACCGGGTCTTCCGCAGCCACACGCCCGATCGAAAACGCCAGTTGATTCATCTGCACCGCGACGTTGTTCAATTCAATCGCGCGCATCATCGCGGCGAACGACACCGGCACCAGACCGAGTTGCCAGGCATAACCGAGCATCAGAATGTTCGCGCCGATGGTGTCGCCGAGAAAACGCGTGGCGAGCGCCTGGGCGTCGCACGTCGACATGCGATCGTCGCCTGCCGCGTGGCGCATCTTGTCGATCAATGCATCGGCATGCAGCGTCGCGTCCGGATTCTGCACGAAGGTCGCATTCGGGATCGCATGCGTGTTGACGACGATGCGCGTGCGGCCATGACGTACCGTTTGCAAGGCATCGGCGCTCGCACCCACCACCATGTCGCAGGCGAGCAGCACGTCGGCCTGTTGCGTGTCGATGCGCACCTGATTGAGCCACTCGTCGCGCGCGGCGAAGCGCACGAACGACTGCACCGAGCCGCCCTTTTGCGCGAAGCCCATGAAGTCGAGCACCGACGCGCTCTTGCCTTCCAGATGCGCGGCCATGCTGATTAATGCGCCGACGGTCACGACCCCCGTGCCGCCAACGCCGGTCACCAGGATGTCGTACGGCGCGGCATCGAGATGTGTCGCGGGAATCGGCAAGGCGTCGACGCGTGCGGCGAGCGCGGCTGGATCGAACGCGGCGCCCGCGGCCTTCTTCAGCTTGCCGCCTTCCACGGTGACGAAGCTCGGGCAGAAACCGTTCACGCAGGAATAGTCTTTATTGCAGGACGATTGATCGATGCGGCGCTTGCGTCCCAACGCGGTTTCAACCGGTTCGACCGACAGACAGTTCGATTGCACGCCGCAATCGCCGCAGCCTTCGCAGACTTCCTCGTTGATGAACAGACGCTTGTCCGGATCGGGAAACTCGCCTTTTTTCCGGCGACGCCGTTTTTCCGCCGCACAGGTCTGGTCGTAGATCAGCACGGTCACGCCGTCGATATCGCGCAACGCGCGCTGCACCGTGTCCATTTCGTTGCGATGGTGGAACGTCGTGCCCTTCGGGAACTGGTCGTGATGGCCGTCGTATTTCTCCGGCTCGTCGCTGACCACGACGAAACGCGACACGCCTTCGGCTTCCACCTGACGCGCGATCTGCGGCACCGAGATGCTGCCGTCGACCGGCTGGCCGCCCGTCATCGCGACCGCATCGTTATAGAGGATCTTGTAGGTGATGGTGGTGTTCGCGGCCACCGCCTGGCGGATCGCGAGAATACCCGAGTGAAAGTAGGTGCCGTCGCCGAGATTCTGGAATACGTGGCGCGTTTTTGTGAACATCGAATGCGAGGCCCAATCGACGCCTTCGCCGCCCATCTGAATCAGGCCGGTGGTGTCGCGCTCCATCCACGACGCCATGAAGTGACAGCCGATCCCCGCATGCGCAATCGAACCTTCAGGTACTTTGGTCGACGTGTTGTGTGGGCAGCCCGAGCAGAAATACGGCGTCCGCTTCACGCTATCCGCCGCATTCGAGAGGATTTGCGGCGCAACCAGATCGACCACACGTTCGCGGCGATCCAACGCGGGTTTGTGCTTCGCGAGCCAGTTCGCGAACACCGGCAGAATGCGCGACGGCCGCAATTCACCGAGCGACGACAGCAGCAGCGTGCCGTCTTCGGCGTTCTTGCCGACCACGATCGGCCGAGTGCCTTGCGTGCGGTTGTACAGATAGTCTTTGATCTGCTGTTCGATGACCGGGCCTTTCTCCTCGATCACCAGTACTTCGGACAAGCGGGACACGAACGCGTCGATGCGTGTCATTTCCAGCGGAAACGACAAGCCGACCTTGTAGATGCGCACACCGGCCGCGTCCAGATCGGCCACAGTCAGATCGAGCCGGCGGAGCGTTTCCATCAAGTCGAGATGCGCCTTGCCGCAGGTGACGATACCCACATTCGCATGCGGACTCGGCGCGATCCATTTGTCGATGCTATTGGTGCGCGCGAAATGACGAACCGCATCGAGTTTCGCGTGCATCCGGGATTCGATCGTCAGGCTGGGCAGATCGGGCCAGCGGTTATGCAAACCGCCGGTGGGTGCTTCGAAATCCTGTGGAATCGCCCATTCGGTTTGCAGCGCATCGAGGTCCACCGTCGAGCCGGATTCAACCGTTTCCGAGATCGCCTTGTAGCCGACCCACGCACCGGAGAAACGCGACAGTGCCCAGCCATACAGGCCGAACTCGAGCATGTCGGCAATGTTCGACGGATTCACCACCGGCATATGCCAGGCCATCAACGCGAAGTCGCTCTGATGCGGCATCGACGACGACACGCAGCCGTGGTCGTCGCCCGCCACCACCAGCACGCCACCGTGCGGCGACGAGCCGTACGCGTTGCCGTGCTTCAGCGCATCGCCCGCGCGGTCCACGCCCGGGCCCTTGCCGTACCACATCGCGAACACGCCTTCGACCGTACGCTCCGGGTCCGATTCCACCCGTTGCGTACCGAGCACCGCGGTGCCGCCCAGTTCTTCGTTGATCGCCGGCAAAAAGCGAATATCACTCGCGGTGAGCAGTTTCTTCGCTTTCCACAACTGCTGGTCGACCATGCCGAGCGGCGAGCCGCGATAGCCGCTGATGAAGCCGGCCGTGTTCAAGCCGTGCGCGCGGTCGACTGCGCGCTGCATCAGCGCAAGGCGCACCAGCGCCTGGGTACCGGTGAGGAAAATCCGTCCGCGGGTGGCGGTGAGATTGTCGGATAGCTTGTAGTCGGCGAGAGCGGGCGTGCCGTCGATGGGCAGGCGAGCGGTCATGGGGGAGTCTCCGTTGTCGATCGGAGTTAGCGTGTCGACCAGAGTTGGCGCTTTAGCGCTTACTCTGGTCCCATGCTTACTCCGATCCCATGCAATTAATTGCGGTTTTGCATCCGCGCGCGGTGGGGTGGGGACCCCAAAAGGTGACGCGACGAAAGAGACTCTATTTTTTAGCGCCAATTGGAGTGAATTTTTTCTACTTAGCGAGGCGTTCCGCGAAACAGCGCGACGGCTCACTCGTTTTAATGAGGTTTTGAGATGGATCTTCCACGCAACGGGCGGATTCGGGTATGCCCTGGTGCGTTTTAGTCCTGTTTTTACGATGCCGGCGCCTTCGCCATAGGCGCGGCGACCGGCGCCGAGTCGAGCGGCACGACCTCGTCGAAATGCGAGTAGTCGATGTGACTCACGCCGTCTTCCTCGCGCATGATGTCGACGAACCGGTATTGCCAGCGGATCTGCTCGCAACTCCACATGTGACGCGCCTGCATGGTCTGCGAGGTCGATTCGTCGACCCCTTCGAGCGTGAGCAGCAGCGACGCGTCACGGTCCTTGAGCGTTTCGGCGGTCTCGCCAAATAGCGGGCTGCTTTCGTCGATGACGTGCATCAGAACCCAGCCCAGTTTGAACACGGGATGCTGGTCGCGCACCAGCGTCAGATCGTAGAGCTTGCGCAGCGTAAAACCTTCGACGGTGGTCTCCAGCCGCATGATGCGCAGCTTCGCACGCGCTTCGGCGATCACATTTTGACGCGCGTTGGCGGCGCGCACCATCAGCGTCATGCGGCCATCGATCGGCCGCACGACCGCGTAGCGCGCGAACATGATTTTCGCGTGCGGGCGTGAGAAGCGCGCGAAGATCAGCCCCGTCGCCAAGGCGATACTGGACATGCCGACAAAGATCTCCAGCGTCGCGATCCAATGGGCGTAGACGGTTTGCGGGTGCATGTCGCCATAGCCGACCGTCGCGAGCGTTTCGACGCTGAAGAAAAATGCGCCGCCGAAGCCCGACGGAAACTGATTGGCGATCGGCCCCTGGCCGAGCATGTAGAGCGCGGCAAACACGGTGTTGAGCAGCAGGAACAAAACCCCGAGCGAGACAAAGAACGTCGGCCAGCGGACGACCAGTGCACGGTGATAGAGATCCTGCCAGAGCGGCGTCGGCATGCCGTGGGCGATGACTACGCGATCGTCCAGGCGCAATTCCCGGCTGCCGCGCGCGCGATGCTTCTGCGCCCGCGTTTCGTCGTCGCCGATGCCGGAAAAGCGGTTTGACGGTTCAGTAGCCATCGCGTGCCCGTGGAGATGAAAACGCGCAAAGCGTAGCACGCCGGTTAGCGCGCAGAAGCTGATTTTCGGCGCGCTGCAGGGGCGGTGGAAGTCGTGTCTCTACTGTGGCCTGCAGGGGCTTCAGCGTGGCGTTTCCAACGCGCGCCTGCGGTGTTTCGGGCGAACGCGCCCGGGGCGCCGCGACTACGTTCGCTGGCGCGCACGCGGTGCCGGGCACACTCGCCGTGGGTCTACGGAAAGGCCCGCGGCTTCGGAATGCCGGCGCCGTGTTCGATGTCGTCGACGGCCTGCTGGTGTGCTGCGGCGACGGCTTCGGCTTCGTCACCATAGCCGTTGTCGCCGCCCACGGTGGCCCACGACTGGACGGCTTTCTCGCGATGCCGGATTTCGTATTCCGCGTCCCAGCGGGCGCCGTTGAGTTCGAGAGGGCGGACGTGAATCGAGTACACGCCGTAGAGGAAGAGCTGTTCAGCCATGGTCGCCTCCAGCCGGTTGATTCAGGGGGCGCCGTGCGATGGGCGCGGCGCCGGTTTGTCTAGAGTTCGATTTCCCCGAGGATGCGGTGCGCGAGGGCCTTGGCTTCCTCGAGGGCTTCCTCCGGCGTGGACGAGGTGGCTTCGACTTCGTAGACCGTAGTCTCCTGGTCTTCCGACGCTTCGCCTTCGTCGCGGGAAAGCGTGACCAGGCCCTGCCACGTGTCGCTTTGTACTTCTCTCATCGACGCGGTGGCCGTGTAGATGCCTTTGGTGTAGGTGATGTCATCCATGGCGACGCTCCTTCTTCCAAAGGGTTGGGTTTTTCATCCTAGCACGATGATCGAGGTTCGGTTTTTCGCCTGCGCGGCGCTCGATGTCTACGACCGATGGCTAAGACAATACGCGCCGCATAAGGCAAAAAAACTACAGCAGCGCCACAACCTCATCCAAAGAAGGCGCATGCGCGCCGGCGTGGCGGCAAGCCGCGGCGCCGGCGGCCAAAGCAAAGGCAAGGTGCTCCGGCCATGCCCGCTGCGGTGCGGTCATCAGGCTGAACAGCAGGCCGCCGATGGAAGCATCTCCGGCGCCAACGGTATCGACAACTTCGACCCGAGGCGGCCGGGCCTCCATCACCATGGCGCCGTCGATCAACATGGACGTCTCCGGTCCGCGCGTCACCAGCACGGTGGCGGCAGGATTCATGGCCCGCAACTGCGCAAGTGCGCCGGCTTCGTCGTCTGTCTTGAAGAGCATCCGCAAATCCTCGTCCGACACCTTGATCAGATCGGCCAGCGCCGCCATTTTTCGCAACGTGGGCTCGTAACCGCGCTCCATCAGGTTCCGGTAATTCGGATCGAAACTGATCTTCACGCCGCGCGAGCGCAACTCGGCTGCCAACGCGGCAAGCGTGTCGCCCAGCGGCTGACGCACGAGGCTGATGCAACCAAAATGCGCCCACTTCACCTGCCCGATCCAGCCGGCCGGCAAACGAGCCGGATCGAACGCCAGATCGGCGCCGTTCTCGCCCATGAAAAAGTACGCAGGCGGATGGGTCTGATGAACGATTGCCAGCAGAGGCGGCCGCTCCACACGCTGCATGAAGCGCATGTCGAGCCCCGCGGCCACGCTCGCGTTCCACAGATCGTCGGAGAAGTTATCGACGCCCAGCGACCCGGCGCACGCCGTCGGCAAACCGAGCCGCGCCACGCAGCGCGCGACGTTCCAGCCGGCGCCGCCCGGACGTGAGAGCCATTGCGAAGCGCCGGTCCGCACGAGATCGGTGAGGATGTCGCCGGCGGAGACGAAAAAGGGGAATTCGGTGTTCGCGCTCAAGCTGTTCATTTTGCTTACTCCGCGGATTCGGACGCAGCGGCCGCGCCGTCAGGCAGCGCGTGCGCCAGCACCTCATAGCACGCGCCCATCGTGTGATAGTCGGTCTTGCCGGCGGGACTCTTTTCGTCGCTGTACTTACGGTTGTCGCATGTGAGGATGCGGTACCACGCGCCATATTTATGATCGACGAAATGCGCCCAGCTGTAGCGCCAGATCTCGTCGTACCAGTCCCAGAAACGCTCGTTGCCGGTGCGCTGGCCAAGCAGCGCCGCGGTCGCGAACGTCTCTGCCTGAACCCAGAAATACTTGTCGTGGTCGCATACGGTGCCGTCCGGGCCGAAGCCGTAATAGAGGCCGCCGTGATCCTCGTCCCATGCATGGGTCATCGCGGCGTCGAATAGCTCGATGGCGCGCGGCAGCAACCACGGCAACGGGCGATAGCGCTCCAGAATCAGCAGCAGCTTGGCCCACTCGGTCTGGTGCCCAGGCTGGAAGCCCCACGGACGGAAAATGTTCGAGCTGTCTTCCTCGTTGTAATGCCAGTCGACCGACCAGTCCGCGTGGAAGTGTTCCCACACGAGACCCTGCGAGAGCTTCGCCTGACGCAGCGTGATGTTCGACGCCACCCGTTCCGCGCGATCGAGATAGACGAGGTGCCCGGTCGCCTCGTGCGCGGCCAGCAACGCCTCGGTGGTGTGCATGTTCGCGTTCTGGCCGCGGTACGAACTGACGCGCCAGTCGGGTGTTGCGTCGTCGGCATAGAGACCTGCGGCCGCATCCCAGAAGCGGTGTTCCATCAACTCGAAGGTTGCGCCGATCATTGGCCTCGCTTCCTCGATGCCGGCCATCGCCGCATGCGCATACGCGAGCAGCACGAATGCGAGACCGTAGCAGTGGCGCGTTGCGTCGAGCGTGCGTCTCTTGCCGTCGCGCCATTCGAGTTCCCAGTCGTAGCCTTCGTGCTCGGCGTCCCAATGCGCTTCGCGCAGGAAGCGCAAACCGTGGCGCGCGTACTCGAGATGCTGCGGGTCGCCGAACTGGCGATACGCCATCGCGTAGTTGAAGACGTAGCGGCACGTGCTCACCAGATGCCGCGTCGTCTTGTTGTAGACGGAGCCGTCGTCGCGGAAAAAATGGAAGAAGCCGCCGCTCGGATCCAGCACGTTCGGCGCGTAAAAGCGCAGCGTGTCTTGCACATGCGAGAGCAGGAAGTCGCGGCTGCGGAAGCTTTCGACGGGCGGCACCGCGGCGGCGCCGTTGACGGGGGGAAGCGGATCGGATTGCGTCATGGCGTTTTTACCAAAGTACTGGCACGGGCAATGAGATGGACGGGCAAGCGGACTGCGAGTTCGGCGGGTGCGTCTTCAAGCAGCAGCTCGACGCCGCGCCGGCCGAGCGCTTCCTTGTCGACCGAAATAGTCGACAGCGGCGGCGTGGAATGAGCGGCGGCGGGAATGTCGTCGAAACCGATGATCGCGATGTCTTCGGGCACGCGGATGCCGCGCACGAGGCACGCGCGCAGCGCGGCGAGCGCGGCGGCGTCGTTGTAGGCGAAGACGGCATCGGGCCGCGGGCCGGGCGCATCGAGCAAATGATGCATGGCGCGCGCCGCGCCGCTGTCGGGATCGAGGCCGGCGTCGATCGTGACCTCCAGCGATGGGTCGAACAACAGCCCCGCTTCGAAAAACGCGCGCCGGTAACCGAGCGCGCGCTGGGCGATGCTGAAGTGCGCGAGCGAGCCGCCGATGAACGCGACGCGCTTGCGCTGCTGGTCGAACAGATGCCGCATGGCGAGCGTGGCGCCTGTGGCGTTGTCGAGATTCACCGAGCGCAGGCCGGGCGCCCACAGGTCGATCAGCACAAGCGGGCGTTGCATCGCCACCAGCGTGGTCAGCGTTTCAGGCTCGACGAAACCGGCGATCGCCACCGCGTCCGGCGCATGCAGGCGCATCTGCTGGATCACGTCTTCGGTCGGACCGGCGGTCAGCACTGACGGGACAATGCCGCGTTCGCGGCACGCGTCTTCCACGCCGTGCAGCACGTGCGAAAAGAACGGGCTCACGGCGAAGTTGTTGTGCTGGCGGTGCAACAGGAAAGTGAGGCGGCGGATGCGCGGACGCAGTTGGGCCGCGTCATAGCCGAGCTGCCGCGCCGCTTCGACGACGCGTTCGCGGGTGGCCTCGGACAGGCCTGGTTGATTCTTCAATGCGCGTGAGACGGTGCCGATCGACACGCTGGCAGCGCGGGCGACGTCGCGGATGGTTGTGGCCATCGAATGAAGCGGCCGCAGGAGGGCGGCCGCGCGGTGTTTGGGTTCGGGCGATTGTATAGTAAACCGCGACCGAAACCGCCTCGTGAACAAGTGATCGGTACCCGGAAATACCCGTAGGCAGTGACGCTGGCCTGGTTTATGTTGTTTAGTAAAATATGCTAAACAAGGCGTTGGCGTTGGCGTTGGCGTTGGCGTTGGCGTTGGCGTTGGCGTTGGCGCGCCGGTGCATTCAGTCGAACGGCTTAGCCGACATGTCGGCCTGTCCGCGTAGCAGCGCCACGCTCTCATCCGCATCGATCAGCACGAACCCGCTTGTTTCGTGCTTCGCACGCCGCTTCGCCAGCGCTGCGACGGAGGCAATTTCCTCGCTGCTGTAAAAGGACGGACCACCGTCCGACTCGACGTGCACGCAGCCGATCGCCATTGTCACAAAGCCGAAGAAGGTCGGATTGCCGCGCCGGTCTTCACCATGGATGCCGCCGGCCAGCCGGTCGGCGGGCGCATAGAAGCGCTGCGCGCCTTCGTTGAACAGGTGAATCGCGCGCAGCGCGCGGTCCTGCCAGTCCTCACTCTGGAACAGGATCAGGAAGTCGTCGCCGCCGACGTGACCAAGGAAATCGCGGGTCGGGTCGCAGACGTCGGCGAGCACGGCGGCGGCGAATTTCAGGACTTCGTCGCCCTGCCAGTAGCCGTACTGATCGTTGAAGGGCTTGAAGTGGTTCAGATCGACGTAACAGGCGTAGAAGCCCGCGTCGTTCCCCAGCAGGCGGGCGATGTGCGAACTGATCGGGATGTTGCCCGGCAGAAAGGTCAGCGGGTTCGCGTAGCGCGCGGCTTCGATGCGCACTTCGGTCACCGCGCGCACCAGATTCTCGCCGGTGCCGAGACCGGCGTATTTGCCGTTGTTGTCGGTGATGACGAAGCCGTCGGCGAGATAGCGCTGGTCGTCGCTTGCAAGCAGTTTGGCCATTTGTTCGACGGTCATCGATTGCTCGATGATCACCGGCGATGCGTTCGCAAACTGCAGGCACAGCCGCTTGCCGAACAGTTCGCGGTGGTAAGGCAGCGCGTAGCGGTCCATGAAACTGCGGCGATTGATCAGCGCGACCGGGTCGCCGTGCTCGACCACCGCCACCGCGTGCAAATCGGGCATGCGGTTGAACAGGTCGAGCACGTCGTTGTTAGTGGCATGGCGCGGCAGCGCGGGCGCATGCACCATCATCTTCGCCGACGCCATGCCGCCCGATGGCGATGCGCTGCTCACCGTGCGCGTGGTCTCCGGGAACACGGCAATGTGGCCGGCGCGCAGTGCGGCGCGGGCGTCGTCGGTGACCCTGCGGGCCGGCTGGGCATGCGGCCTGCCGAAGAAATAGCCCTGCCCGCAGCCGATCCCCATATCGCGCACCACGATCAGATCCGCTTCGTCCTCGATGCCTTCGGCCACCAGCTTCGCGCCGCTCGCGTTGGCGAAGTGCTGCATGGCGCGCACGGCTTCGAACTTGAGCGAATCGCTGGAGATGCCGTGGATAAAGAAGCGGTCGATCTTCACGATGTCCGGTTGCAGGCGCACCCAAAGATTCATGCTGGCGTTCGCGGTGCCGTAGTCGTCGAGCGCGAATTGCGCGCCGGCCGTGCGCAATGCCGAAATCACCGGCAGGAAACTGGCGATATCCGCAATCGTGCTTTGCTCGGTCAGCTCGATCACGATCCGTTGCGGGTCGATGTCGCGGCGGTGCAGCAGCGCGAGTGCGTCGTCGCGTGCTTCGGCTAGTTGACGGATCGCCCCCGCGCTGAAATTGAGAAACAGCTTGCCGTCGAAATCGAGCTTCGTGAACGCATTGATGCAAGTGCGCGCGGCGGCCTGCTCGAGCTCAAGCGCGCAGCCCTCGGCGAGTGCCTGCGAAAACAGGGCGAACGGCGCTTCGAGCGGCGTGCCGGCCGGGCCACGGATCAGACCTTCGTAACCGAGGATCGCGCCGTCGTCGAAATCGATGATCGGCTGGAATACGGCGGACAAGGCACGCCGGGCGATCAATTCCTCGATGCGCGGCGTAGCGGATCGGGAGGGCGAACGAGGTTGCATGGCAGTTAGGCGTAGCGATCGACATTCGTCTTATCGTCCCATTCTGCTTGAAATTAAGTGAATTTTTAGTGAAGCGTTGCACAAAAATGGTGCGTCTTGGTCTTGGGCCCGCTGCCGGCTGGCCTTGCCACGGCCAGGACTTTGCCTATGCCATCCGGCTGAGGCGACAGCGGCGGCGTTTGAGCGTGAAATAACAAAAAAGCCGCACAAGGCGGCTTTCTTCAAATGACGCTCAGGGAGGGCGCTTATGAATGTCCTGTTTGCATTGCGCGCGTATTCAACGGCGCGCGACGGCGGCGGCGGGCCGCTCGCGCGAGGCAGCGCGGGTTTCGCCGCTGGTGTCGCGAGCCCCCCAGCGCTGCGCGAGCGCGGCGCACACCATCAGCTGGATCTGGTGGAACAGCATCAGCGGCAAGACCACGGCACCCACCGCATGCGAGGCGAAAATCACCTTGGCCATCGGCACGCCGGCAGCGAGGCTTTTCTTCGAACCGCAGAAAATGATCGTGATCTGGTCGGCGCGGTTGAATCCAAGCCGCTTGCTGACCAGGATCGTAGCGGCCAGCGCGAGCGCGAGCAGCACCACGCTGATCAACACCAGGCCGCCGAGCGCGGACAACGGGATCTGGTGCCACAGGCCCTCGTTGACGGCCTCGCTGAACGCGCCGTACACCACCAGCAGGATCGAGCCCTGATCGACGAACTTCAGTACGCCACGGTTGTGCTCGATCCACTTGCCGATCAGCGGGCGCAGCAACTGCCCGGCCACGAACGGCACCAGCAATTGCAGAACGATGTTACCCACCGTATGCCACGGCGAGGCGCCCCCGCTCGCAGCCTGACTGGTGACGACGAGGCTGACGAGTGCGGGCGTGATGAAGATGCCCAGCAGGCTCGAGGCCGACGCGCTGCATACGGCGGCCGGCACGTTGCCTTTGGCAATGGACGTGAACGCGATCGACGATTGAACCGTCGACGGCAGCGTGCAGAGGAAGAGGACCCCCGCGTAGAGCGCCGGCGTGACAAGTGGCGAAAGGAGCGGCTTAAGCGCGAGGCCGAGCAGCGGAAACAGCGCGAACGTGCTGAGCAGCACTACCAGATGCAGGCGCCAGTGCGTCGCGCCCGCAATAATCGCTTCGCGTGAGAGCTTGGCGCCGTGCAGGAAAAACAGCAGGCCGACTGCAACGTTTGTCACCCAGTTGAACCCGGCAGCGGCCTGCCCGTGAACCGGCAGAAAGCTGGCAAGGATCACGGTGCTCACGAGGCACAAGGTGAAATTGTCGGGGAGCAGTTTCGGGCGGGCCATGGCGGAATCTCGATTCGGTGATGCGGAAAGCACGGCGCGCGAATACGCCCGCCTGAGGCTATGGAAAACGCCTATTGTTATTGAAAACCGATTGAAAATGCAAATTCATTTGCCGAATCGATTAATGAGCCTCGCGCATCAAATTGCTGCATCGGCTGAGCTTCAGCCGATGTCCACGGTCAGTTCCAGTATTGGCGACCGTATTTGTTTGGTCTACTGCCCTTTTGACAATCCGGCGAAAAATCCGCGTGGGATTCGTCATATGCAAGCACCCTCGGCCAATCTCGATAATGCCGTCGAACCAAGCTGTTTCAAGGCTTTCGCGCAAGGACACTGTCTCGGAAAAACGTCGCAGTAACAAGGTGTTACAACAGCGGTCGAGGCCTAACACTTTTTGGCTCGACACCCTTTGCCGGCACCCATAAATTACGCTCAAAGGCCATCGGGATGCCCCGCGCCGCGACAGATACGCAGCGCTCGCGCCGATCCCAGAACAAGTCCATCGCAGCTCGAACGGTGGGCTTCAGGCAGGTCTTCGGGCATGTGAGTTACTGGGTGGACGGGTTGTCGAGAACGAAGCACTGGGCAGTGGGCGCGGTTATCGCTGCGTTGTGCTCGTTCGCCTACGCAAAAGAGCTGGGCATACCGCACGGCGGCGGTGGCGGCGGTTACTCGCATGCCGCTGCGGGCCGCGCCATGCGCGGCGAGGCGCGCAACGGCGGCTATCGCTACGGCGCGGCCAATGTAAGACCGGCTCGCAACAACATGGCCGACAGCAACGCACGCTTGCCGCATGGCGGCGTGAACTTCGCCGTCGGCAGCTACGCCAACGGCTTTGGCGGCTACACCCCCGGCATGCACCGTGTCGCCGGACAGGCCGGATATGCTAACGATGGCCGCGGCAGCATGCAGTACGCCGGCGCTATCACCCCGGTCAGCGCCGAATCGCGCGCGGTGCCCCGGCCGCCGCCCAACGCACCGGTTCGCGCCGGCTCGATTCGTGCCGATGTCGCCCGCTACAACGAAGAGCGCGGCGCCTCGCGTGCCATGCAGCGCCAAGGGGACGACCCGCGTCAGCCGGAAGGTTCGCCGTACCGTAACTAGCGGCAGCGCGGCAATCGGGCTCGCGCCAAATGCGATCCCGCGCCGCTCCTCGTCTCACCGAATTTCCCTCCCCACGCTTCGCCAAATCCGCCTTTCCGGCTTTCAAACCGGTTTGCTGCGGCATGGCGCGTCGCTGCCGTCCAGAACGCCCCTGTCAATGTGACGTTTCGACACCACACTTTTTTGAAAACACTCGGCAGCACACCACCTCTCGTCGTCAAATTTGGTCGGTCTTGCCGCGGCGCGTCTTCCGCACGTCGTCTGAGCCGTTATCTCCCAGTCGGGCGCACTGTCAGTAACGTTTTGCGCCCAACCGCGAGGTCCGCGGCGATGCGGTGACGACACACACGGCCATGCCTCTATCCGGCCGATAAGTGGCAAAACTAATCAGACCGCTATACCCGCAATAAGCCAAGATATTTTTGTCCATAAAAATGGTCCGCAAAGATGGTCCCGCCCAGATTGGCTCGATGATCGAACGGACAACAACAACGGTTCGCGCGAGTTCCCCCTTTCGCACAGCCGCACCCCTTTTGACAAAGACAGGAGAACCCATGAAAACAAGCATCAGCAGTGCGCTGAAGACCACCCTCAAGGCAACCGCGTGTGCCGCTCTGCTGGCCAGTGCATCGTCTGCTTTTGCGCAATCGAGCGTACAACTCTACGGTCAGGTCGACGAATGGGTTGGCGCGCAGAAATTCCCGGGCGGCAAGACGGCAGTGCAGGTGTCCGGCGGCGGCATGTCGACGTCGTACTGGGGCTTGAAGGGGGCGGAGGATCTGGGCAACGGCTACAAGGCGATCTTTGCGCTGGAAGGCTTCTTCCTCGCGCAGAACGGCGAGTACGGCCGCTTCAAGGGCGACACGATGTTCTCGCGCAACGCGTACGTTGGTATCGAGTCGCCGTACGGCACGGTGACGGCAGGCCGTTTGACCACGCCGCTGTTCGTGTCGACGATTCTGTTCAACCCGTTCATCGACTCGTATGTGTTCTCGCCGATGGTGGCCCACGTGTACCTCGGCCTCGGCACGTTCCCGACCTACAACACCGATCAGGGCGTGACCGGCGACTCGGGCTGGAACAACGCGGTGTCGTACTCGTCGCCGAATTTCAACGGCCTGTCCGCGACGGCGATGTACGCGCTCGGCAACACGGCGGGCGAAAACGGCGCGAAGAAGTGGAGCGGCCAGGTGCTGTACTTCCACGGCCCGTTCGCGGCGACCGCGGTGTACCAGTACGTGAACTTCAACAACGTGCCGGGCGACCTCGGCAGCTTCAATACGTCGGGCGTTCCGGGCCTGAAGAGCCAGAGCGTGGCGCAAGCCGGCGTCTCGTACGACCTGAAGTTCGTGAAGTTCTTTGGGCAGTACATGTACACGTATAACCAGCAGACCATTTCGAGCTGGCACGTGAATACGGCGCAGGGCGGCGTGTCGGTACCGGCCGGCCCGGGCACGGTGATGGCGTCGTACGCCTATTCGCGCGACGGTGGCGGCCTCGACCAGACCCGTCAGACGGCTGCGCTCGGCTATGACTATCCGCTGTCCAAGCGCACGGATATCTACGCGGCTTATATGTACGACAAGATCACCAGCCAGTCGAGCGGCAATACGTACGGCGTCGGCCTGCGCGCGAAGTTCTAGGCGTCTGGGGGTATGGCGGTCGGCGCCTGCGAACAGGTGCCGGGTCACTGCCGCGTAGCGGTCAACGTGAACGCGCCGCCACAGCCACTGCCAAGGCTGCCGTACACGGCAACATCTGCAAAGCCCACCTTCCCCGGAAGGTGGGCTTTGCCGTTTCTTGCGTCCGCTTTCGGTGTCCGCTTCTGCCTGATTTGCCGCCCAGTTTTTGATAAACCCGGCAAAATGGCGTCGATTGATTCCTGAAGCGAGCGATTGAGATGGATACCCTCGTCAGCATGAAAGTGTTCCGCCATGTAGTCGAAGTCGGTAGCTTTGTCGGCGCGGCCGAACGGATGGAGATGTCGGCGGCGATGGCGAGCAAGCATGTGATGCACCTCGAACAGCAGCTCGGCGCGCGTTTGCTGAACCGCACCACGCGCCGTGTCGCGCCGACCGAGGCGGGCCGCGAATACTACGAGCGCCTGAGCCAGGTGCTCACCGAGCTCGAAGAAGCCGAGCAGGTGGTCGGCGCGGCGAGCGTCGTGCCGCAAGGGCGTTTGCGGGTGTCGTCGTTGTCGGCGTTCGGCTTGAGCCACGTGATGGCCGCAGTGGCCGACTACGCCGCGCAGTATCCGCAGGTCACCGTCGACATGACCCTGTCCGACCGCGTGGTCGAACTGATCGACGAAGGGTTCGACGTTGCAATCCGGGCTTCGCCGAGCGGACTGAAGTCGTCTTCGCTGATCGCCCGGCAGATTGCGACCGCTCATCTGGTGCTATGCGCGTCGCCGGCTTATCTGCGCCGGCACGGCACGCCGAAGACCGTCGCCGATCTGGCGCGCCACAACTATCTGCAGTATGCGGGCGTGTCCGCGCTCGAAATCGTTCCCGCGACCGGCGATGCCTCGCCGCGCGTGCGTCTGTCCGGCAATCTGATCGTCAACCATCTGGAGGCGCAGCGCGTGATCGTGCTGCAAGGCGCGGGCATCGCGATGCTCGGCACCGAGGTGATCGGCGACGATCTGGCGGCGGGGCGCCTGGTGCCGCTGCTGGTGGACGAGGTGCCGCCGCGCGAGTTACCCATCCACGTGGTCTACGCGAGCCGTCGGCATCTGTCGGCCAAGGTGCGTTCGTTTGTCGACTTCCTGGCCGACCGGTTTGCGAACGAATCGCTATGGCCTTCGCTGGAACAGATCAAGGCGCTGGCGGCGCGATAGGTGTGTTGCGCGACCGCGCCAGCCGGTGCGCAAGCATGTTGAGCAGGCCGAGCAGGCGCCAGCACTCGTTTCGCTATACTGGTTGGAAGCACCCATACGCGTAACGATCTGGGGGAGACATGACCGATCTGTCCACGCCGCAGCGCGCCGGCGGCCACAAGCTGCCCGCGGGTCGGCGCCTGCGCTTCGTCACCGCCGCCGCCTTGTTCGATGGCCACGACGCGTCGATCAACATCATGCGGCGCATTCTGCAAGCGAGCGGCGTGGAGGTGATCCACCTCGGCCACAACCGCTCCGTCGATGAAGTCGCCACCGCCGCGCTGCAAGAAGACGCCGACGGCGTCGCCGTGTCGAGCTACCAGGGTGGCCACAACGAGTACTTCCGCTATCTCGTCGACCTGCTGCGCGCGCGCGGCGGCGAGCGCATCAAGGTGTTCGGCGGCGGCGGCGGTGTGATCGTCCCCGAAGAAATTGCCGAACTCGAACGGTACGGCGTCGAGAAGATCTATTCGCCGCATGACGGCCAGCGGCTCGGCCTGCAAGGCATGATCGACGACATGATTGCGCGCTGCGCTGAAGTGGCGCGCGCCGCTGCAGCCGTACGGGAAAGTCCGGTTGGCGAGTGGGTGGCCGATTTGTCGGCGTGTGGGCTGCCGCGTTTCGAGCCGCGTGCAGAGTCGGATGTCGAGGCGCGTGCCGACGATCACGCCAACGCGCGCGATCTTTCCGGCACGGCACGGCAAGCGGGCGGAGCCCTCTACGCCAGCCAGATCGACGACACCGCCGAGCAGCCAGACCCTGCAGCCTTCACTTTCCGCCGCCTGGCCCAACTGATCAGCGCGTATGAAGCGGGCCGCGTCAAATCGGCCGAACCGGAAATACTAGCGGTCCTCGCTGAGGCGACCGAGATTCCCGTCCTCGGCATCACCGGCACCGGCGGCGCCGGCAAATCCTCACTCACCGACGAACTGATCCGCCGCTTTCGCCTCGATTATGGCGACGCCCTCACCATTGCCGTGCTGGCTATCGACCCGTCGCGCCGCAAATCCGGCGGCGCGCTGCTCGGCGACCGCATCCGCATGAACGCAATCGGCGATTGGGGCGGCGGCGCGCGCGTCTACATGCGCTCGATGGCGACACGTGAAGCGTCGGGTGAAATCACCGATTCGTTGTCCGACGTGCTCACGCTGTGCAAGGCCGCCGGCTTCGATCTGATCATCGTCGAGACGTCCGGGATCGGGCAGGGCAATGCGGCGATCGTGCCGTTCGTCGACGAATCGCTGTATGTGATGACGCCGGAGTTTGGCGCGGCGAGCCAGTTGGAGAAGATCGACATGCTCGACTTTGCCAGCTTCGTCGCGATCAACAAGTTCGACCGTAAAGGCGCGCCGGACGCGTTGCGCGATGTCGCCAAGCAGGTGCAGCGCAATCGCGGCGACTTCGCGAAGGCGCCCGACGCGATGCCGGTGTTCGGCACAATCGCCTCGCGCTTTAACGACGACGGCGTGACCGCGCTTTATCAGCACGTAGCCGGGGCGCTGCGCACGCACGGCCTGCGTTCAGGCGGCGGCCGTCTGCCCAGGCTCGACGACCTGCGCTTTTCGAGCGGCCGCAATGCCATTGTGCCGCCCGCGCGCGTGCGCTATCTGGCGGATGTCGCACAGACCGTCCACGCGTACCGCGAGCGTGCCGACGCGCAAGCCAGTGTGGCACGTGAACGCTGGCACCTCACTGAAGCGCGGCGGATGCTCGGCGAAGCTGATGCAGGCACAGGCACAGGCACAGGCACAGGCACAGGCACAGGCACAGGCACAGGCACAGGCACAGGCACGAGAACAGGCACAGGCACGAGAACAGGTCCGGGCGCGAGCGCCGCAACAACTACAGGTGCAGCGGCAGCGATTCACCTCCACACCGAACTCGACACACTCATCGCCCAACGCACCGCCGCCCTCGGCGAGCGCGAACGCAGACTCCTCGAAGCCTGGCCGCAAACGGTGAGCGCCTATTCCGGCGACGAACACATCGTCCGTATTCGTGGCCGCGAAATTCATACCGCACTCACCGTCACGACACTATCCGGATCCAAGGTCCGCAAAGTCGCGCTGCCGAAATTCGCTGACCATGGTGAAATCCTGCACTGGCTGATGCTCGACAATCTCCCTGGCTACTTTCCGTTCACCGCAGGCGTGTTTCCGTTCCGCCGCGAAAACGAAGACCCGACACGGATGTTCGCTGGCGAAGGCGATCCGTTCCGCACCAACCGCCGTTTCAAATTGCTCTCCGAGGGCATGCCGGCCAAACGTCTTTCGACGGCGTTCGATTCGGTCACGCTCTACGGCGAAGAGCCGCACGAGCGCCCCGACATCTACGGCAAGGTGGGTAACTCGGGCGTCTCCGTCGCGACGCTCGACGACATGAAAACGCTCTACGACGGCTTCGATCTGTGCGCACCTGAGACGTCGGTGTCGATGACGATCAACGGCCCGGCGCCGACGATTCTCGCCATGTTCTTCAACGTCGCGATCGATCAGCAGATCGCGCGTCTAAACGAAAGGCTGCAACAGGAAGGACGCAAGCCCACCGGCGAAGAACTCGCCACCGCTCGCCGCACAGCGTTGGAAAACGTGCGCGGCACGGTACAAGCCGACATCCTGAAGGAAGACCAAGGCCAGAACACGTGCATTTTTTCGACCGAGTTCAGCCTGAAAGTGATGGGTGATATTCAGGCGTACTTTGTCGATCACGGCGTGCGTAATTTCTATTCGGTGTCGATCTCCGGCTATCACATCGCCGAGGCGGGCGCGAATCCGATCTCGCAGCTCGCCTACACGCTCGCGAACGGCTTCACTTATGTCGAAGCCTATCTCGCGCGCGGCATGTCGATCGACGATTTCGCGCCGAATCTGTCGTTCTTCTTTTCGAACGGCATGGACCCGGAGTACACGGTGCTCGGCCGTGTCGCGCGGCGCATCTGGGCCATTGCCATGCGCGAGCGCTACGGCGCGAACGAACGCAGCCAGAAGCTCAAGTATCACGTGCAGACCTCGGGTCGCAGCCTGCACGCGCAGGAAATCGACTTCAACGATATCCGCACCACACTGCAGGCGCTAATCGCGATCTACGACAACTGCAATTCGCTGCACACCAATGCATTCGACGAAGCGATCACCACGCCCACCGAGGATTCGGTGCGCCGTGCGGTCGCGATCCAGTTGATCATCAACCGCGAATGGGGCTTGGCGAAAAATCAGAATCCAAATCAGGGCAGCTTCGTGATCGAGGAACTGACCGATCTGGTGGAAGAAGCGGTGCTGGCGGAATTCGATCGGCTCACCGAGCGCGGCGGCGTGCTAGGCGCGATGGAAACGGGTTATCAGCGCGGGCGCATTCAGGACGAGTCGATGCTGTACGAGCATCGCAAGCACGACGGCTCGTATCCGATCGTCGGCGTGAATACGTTTTTGAGCGCGCATCCGCACGAAGCGCCGCAGCCGATCGCGCTGGCCCGCTCCACCGACGAAGAAAAACAGAGCCAGTTGAAGCGTCTGCGCGATTTTCAGGCGCGGCATCGTGATGACGCGCCCGCGGCGCTTGAGCGCTTGAAGCGCGCGGTGATCGACGATGACAACGTGTTCGCGGTGCTGATGGACGTCGTGCGCGTCTGCTCGCTTGGGCAGATCACGCACGCGTTGTTTGAAGTGGGCGGGCAGTACCGCCGCAATATGTGAGGCCCGCTTACCGCGCGATGCCCAGCCGCGCTTTCGCGTCGTCATATTCCTGCGTCAGACGCCGGACCAGCTCACCCACGCTCGGCACATCGTCCATCAGGCCGACGCCTTGGCCTGCGCCCCAGATGTCCTTCCACGCCTTCGCCTTGTCGCTGGCGAAGTTCATCGCGGTCTTGTCCGATTCCGGCAGTGCGTCCGGGTCCAGCCCCGCGTTCACGATACTTTCGCGGATGTAGTTGCCGTGCACGCCGGTGAACAGGTTCGTGTAGATGATGTCCGACGCCGTGGAATTGACGATCGCCTGCTTATAGCTGTCGACCGCGTGTGCTTCTTTGGTCGCGATGAAACGCGTGCCCATGTAGGCGAGATCCGCGCCCATTGCCTGGGCGGCGAGAATCGAGCCGCCGTTGGCGATCGAGCCGGACAGCACGATCGGGCCGTCGAACAGGCGCCGCACTTCGCCGACCAGCGCGAACGGCGAGGTCGTGCCTGCATGGCCGCCGGCGCCCGACGCCACCAGGATCAGCCCATCGACGCCCGCTTCCAGCGCCTTCTGCGCATGCCGAAGGTTGATCACGTCGTGCAGCACGATGCCGCCGTAGCTGTGCACCGCGTCGACGATCTCACGCGCCGGTGCGCGCAGGCTGGTGATGAAGATCGGCACCTTGTGTTCGACGCACACACGCACGTCGTGCTCGAGCCGGGTATTCGACTGATGGACGATCTGGTTGACGGCGATCGGGCCGATGATCGCGTCGGGGTTAGCTGCCTTGTGCTCGGCGAGCTGGGCCTGAATCTGCGTGAGCCATTCGTCGAGCAGTTCGGCCGGGCGAGCATTCAACGCGGGGAACGAGCCGACGATGCCGGCCTTACATTGAGCCAACACGAGTTCGGGATAGCTGACGATGAACATCGGCGAAGCGACAACGGGCAGCGCGAGTTTTTGCAGGACGGCGGGCAATGCCATGGTGCGAGTCTCCTGATGAACGGACCGGTGCGGTGTAGAGCGCCCGGCGATAGTGAGTTTAGCGGCACATGGCCTGTGATGCGTCGAGGCTGACCGGTGTCATGCTGACGTCACGATCTCGCCCCGTATTTGCCATGACCGCCCGGAAATTTTATGAACGGTCGTTCGATTATAGGCGAAGCTGCCGCGCCGTGCCCGTTAGGAACAGTTGGAAGGAGTGTTCAGTTTCTATGCTTGCGTGGGCTATCCCACCCCGCGTCGACACATTGCGCTCCTACAATGCGTTGACTCCCAAACGACAAGAGACCCGCTATGGCCTTCGAGGATTTCACGCCCTTTCGCGTCGCCGTGGGCGACGTTGATATTTTCGGAGTGAAGGGCGGGGCAGGGCCGCCCCTTCTGCTGCTGCACGGTCACCCGCAGTCGCATCTGATCTGGCGGCGGTGCGCAGCGCAATTGGCGGAGCACTTCACCGTCATCGCCACCGACTTGCGCGGCTACGGCGCCTCGGGCAAACCGCCGAGCGACGCCGGCCACACGCCATATTCCAAACGCGCGATGGCGGCCGATCAGGTAGCCATGATGCGCCACTTCGGCTTCGAACGATTCCTGGTGTGCGCACATGATCGCGGCGCCCGGGTTGCGCACCGGATGGCGCTCGATCATGCCGATGCCGTCGAGCGCTTGATGCTGCTTGATATCGCGCCGACGCTCGCGATGTACGAAGCCACCGACCGCGCCTTCGCAACCCATTACTTCCACTGGTTCTTCCTGATCCAGCCGGAGCCGCTGCCGGAGACGCTGATCGGCGCGAACCCGGCTGCGTATGTCGATGCGGTGATGGGGAGCCGCCATGCGGGCCTCGCGCCGTTCACGCCCGAAGCGCTCGACGCTTACCGCAGCGCGCTGGCGCAACCCGGCGCCGTGCATGCGATGTGCGAGGACTACCGGGCGTCGGCGAGCATCGACCTCGAACACGACCGTGCCGACATCGAGCGCGGCCACAAGCTCGGCTGTCCGCTGCGTGTGCTGTGGGGCGACAAGGGGGTGATCGAGAAGTGCTTCGACGCGCTGGCGGAATGGCGTCACGTCGCGCGGGACGTGAGCGGGCGTTCATTGCCGTGCGGGCACTACATTCCTGAAGAGGCGCCGGAGGAACTGGTCACGGAAATGCTGTCGTTTTTCGAAGCGGTCGAACAGTAAGCGGCTTTGTTCATGCGCAATGGCGGCCTCCGGTCGCTGGCCGCTCAGCGCGAGGTGACGAGGCTGCGGTGACGAGGTGACGAGGCTGCGCGGTCGAGCGTTTCGCCTAGCCTAGCGGCGGCAAGCGGCGCGCGGTCGGTTTCATCGAGTGCGGCGGGCGTGGCGGCAGCAAGGCGTTTGGTCATGATGGCCTTCAAATATTAGGCTCCTTCGCAGGAAGACTTAAGTTTAGCCATGTATTCGGGCGGTTGGATTAATTACACTGCTTCTCATGCAGGAATCAATTCAAGGATCGAATCATGGCGTCAAATGAGATTCGCCGCGGCGCGGCTGAAATGACCATGGCCATGCTGATGTCCGGCAGCATCGGCTGGCTGGTGGTGTCGTCGCAGCAGAGCCCGTTCAATGTGGTGTTCTTTCGCTGCATCTTCGGCGGCGCGACGCTGGCGCTCGTGTGCGCCGTGCTCGGCCTGTTCAGGCGCAAACTCTTTTCGTGGAAGATGCTCGGCCTCGCGCTGCTCGGCGGTGCGGCGATCGTCATCAACTGGGTGTTGCTGTTCGCGGCCTATTCACGGGCTTCGATCTCGATGGCAACCGCCGTCTACAACACGCAGCCGTTCATGCTGGTGGCGCTCGGCGCACTGGTGTTTCGCGAGCGCATCAGCGCCTCGACGCTCGCCTGGCTGGCGGTCGCGTTTGTCGGCCTTGTGTTCGTGGTGAAGGTCGAGCCGGCGGTGTTGGCGGTGCCGGGCCAGTATCTGGTCGGTGTCGCCTATGCCGTGGGCGCGGCGGCGATGTATGCGGTCTCGTCGATCATCACGAAGCGGCTGAAGGGCACGCCCCCGCATCTGATTGCGTTGATCCAGGTGTCGCTCGGCGTCGTGATGCTGGCGCCGTTCGTGCGCTTCGATGCGCTGCCGACTAGCGGCGTGCAGTGGCTTGAATTGATCGTGCTCGGGGTGATCAATACGGGGCTCATGTATGTGCTGCTGTACGGCGCGATCCAGAAGCTGCCGACCTCGATGACAGGGGCGTTGTCGTTCATCTATCCGGTGGTGGCGATCATTGTCGACCGGGTCGCGTTCGGGCAGACGCTCGCGTGGATTCAGGTGCTCGGTGCGGTGCTGATCCTGCTCGCGGCGGCCGGCGTGAATCTCGGCTGGCGGATCGTGCCGCAGAAACGTCTGTCCTCGACCTGATGTGATGCTTGCCATGCCGATGAATCGGACTGTATTAGTACGGATTCCGGAGCAACCGGCGCGCTACATTGTTTATATAGACGGATCAATAATATTCAATTCGCACGGCTACGAGGCCTCGTAGCATGGTCTGTATGCGGGTTTAAAAGGCGGCGTCATGCTTCTGTAGGGAAATCACTGATGCGGTCGAAAAACCGGCGCGCGTATCATTCATAGCGACGCTGATCACGTCCGACAGAATTTCCGCCGCTCGCCTTGATGGTCGAGCGGCTTTCTTTTTGTGGCGACGGTTTTGGTGTTTTGCGTGTCCTACGCGGCTTACCGCTTACAACCTGCCGACCGCCCGACCGCCCGACCGCCCGACCGCCCGACCGCCCGACCGCCCGACCGCCCGACCGCCCGACCGCCCGACCGCCCGACCACCCGACCACCCGACCACCCGACCACCTGCCCCGCGCGCATCAACCCTTGCGCGCGACGATGCGCTCGCCATCTATTTCCAATGGCCCGTTCCTGGCAGCCAGTTCCTCAACGATCGTGTGCACCAACGTGGACCATTCGCCCCGTGGCTTGAGCATTGTTGCGGCGGCGCGCATCACGGCGGCATCGTCGAGCATCCGCAGCAAGGTGTCGAAGCTCATCGCGCGAACTTCGAGCAGCTTGAACACGATCAACACCTTCAGCGCATTTTTCGCATTTCGCGCCGGATCGGCGCGTAACCACGCAACGCGTGAAAACGCTCGTTCAAGCGCCTGCTCGACATCCGTAAAGGGTGAGCCGTGGCCGGGAATCACGAGCCGGACGTCGAGCTTCGCGATGGCTTCGAGGACCGCCTGTTCCTCGGCGAAACCGCTTTCGCCTTCCAGCTCGGGAAAGATCACGCCAAAGCCGTTTTCCCACAGCGCGTCCGCGCTGATCAGGACGCGTTCGTCCGCGCAATACAGCATCAACGAATGCGGATCGTGCCCCGGTGCGCCGAGCACTTGCCAGTCGAGCGCGCCGAGCCGCAGCTGCGCGCCAGGTGTGATCGTCTCGGTGAAGGTGAAACGCTCGCAGGTCTGGCCGGTGGCGCGAAACGTCAGACGGGTTTCGTCCCAGCTGCGCACCGAGTCGGCTTCGGATGCGGGAATCGCGGTACGGCACGGCCACGTCGACTGCAAGAGCGCGTTGCCGCCGCAGTGATCCGAATGCAGATGGGTATTGACGATCAGATCGAGCGGGCGCGCGCCGAGCGTTTGCTTTACCAGTGCGACGGTTTGCGGCGCGTGCGTCGCGTAACCGGTATCGACGAGCGCGGCACACGTGTCGTCGACCAGCAGCACGTTGTTCGACGAAAGCCAGCCGCGTTCGAAGACTCGGATCGATTCCGGTAGCGTGATCATGGTGCGCTTGTGCCCGGATTCGTGCCCGCGCTTGTATCCACGCTTGTATCCGAGTTTATGTCCGCGCCCGAATTCGCTAATGCTTCAGGTTTCGGCATCACGAGAATTGTCGACGTACCGATCAACATGGTGTCGCCGCGCTGATTCACCACGCTTCCCTCGAGATGCGCCAGATCGCCGTTCAGACTCGGCTTCCAGTAAGCGTCGCGTACGCGCCAGGTGATCGTCAGCGTATCGTTCGCGTGGACGGCTTTCTTCAGCTTGATGTCGAACTCGAGCCCAAGCGGTTGCGCGTAGGTCGAGAAATGCGTGGCCAGCAGCGCCATGAAATACGCGGTGGGTTGCGTGCCGGACGCGATCAAACCGCCGAAGCGGCTTTGCGCGGCATAGGCGTCGTCGTGATGCAGCGGATTGAAGTCGTTGACGAGCGTGGCGAACGATTTCACCGATTCCGCCGATAGTTCGAGCGTCGAGCTGAACGTCTCGCCGACCGTCACGATGCGCGGCGCGGCGTTCATCGCTGTCCCTTTGCCTGCTTTGCCATGAACTCCGCGTGACGTTCCTCGATCGCGTCCCAGACCGCGCGCTTCGCGTCGTCGTCGAATAATGACCAGCCGGCGATTTCGTCGATGGTGCGCAAGCAGCCTTCGCACCAACCGGTCGAGGCGTCCATCCTGCACACGCTGATGCACGGTGACGGCACGGCGGCCTCGTCGTCTTCGTTATCGATGTCCGCTGTCATCGCTTCACGCCGTCTCGCGCAGCGCCACGTCGATCACCGGGGCGCCCGTCAGCGCAATCAGCTCTTGCGCCGTCAGATTGAACACTGCATGCGGATGACCCGCGGCGGCCCACAGGCTGTCGAGTTCCAGCAGATCGGCATCGATCAGCGTGACCGGATCCGTGGCGTGGCCGATCGGGCACACGCCGCCGATCGCATAACCGGTTTTCTCGCGGACGAACTTCGCATCCGCACGGCCGATCTCGCCGACTTGCGCCGCGACCTTCTTTTCGTCGACGCGATTTGCGCCGCTCGCGATCACCAGTACCGGTGCGTCGTCTTCGCGGCGGCGAAACAGGATCGACTTGGCGATCTGAGCAACCGAACAGCCGAGGCCGGCGGCGGCTTCGGCGGAAGTCTTGCCGGTTTCCGGCAGCATTACGATCCGGCCCGCGTGGCCGCGTTCACGCAACAACTGCGCGACGCGGCGCGCCGAGTCAGGCAACGCGGCGAGATCGTCGGATTCGAGAGAAACTTGGTCCGTCATTGTTTCAGGGTCCTCAAGGATGAGCAGGCGTCAAACGCAGCTGGCTTGTTCGCTGCGCGCTTTGGCGAGCAGTGCCTTGCCGGCGCGCGAGACGTTCGGCTTGCCGATCGACGTCGAAATGAAATCGCCAATCGCGACGACTTGCGCGAGGTCGATACCGGTTTCGATGCCGAGACCGTTCATCAGATACAGCACGTCTTCGGTCGCGACATTGCCGGTTGCGCCCTTTGCATACGGGCAGCCGCCGAGACCTGACACTGAAGCGTGATAGATCTCGATGCCTTCATGCAACGCGGCGTAGATGTTCGCGAGCGCCTGGCCGTAGGTGTCGTGGAAGTGTCCCGACAGACGTTCACGCGGGAACACTTTCGTGACCGCTTCGAACACTTCGCGCGTGCGCTTCGGCGTGCCGACGCCGATCGTATCGGCGATATCGATCTCGTCGCAGCCAAGCGCCGCGAAACGTTCGACCACATCGACCACCGATGCCACCGGCACTTCGCCTTGATACGGACAACCGAGCGCACACGACACGCTGCCGCGAATTCGCACGCCATGATCCTTCGCCGCCTGCGCGACCGGCGCGAATCGATCGATGCTTTCCGCGATGCTGCAGTTGATGTTCTTCTGCGAGAACGCTTCGCTGGCGGCGCCGAAGATCACGATCTCGTCCGCGCGCGCGGCGAGCGCGCCTTCGAAACCGCGCAGGTTCGGCGTCAGCACCGAGTAGATCGTACCCGCCCGGCGCTCGATGCCGGCCATCACGTCGGCGCCGTCGGCCATTTGCGGCACCCATTTCGGCGAGACGAACGAGGCCGCTTCGACATTACGGAAACCCGCCGCCGACAAGCGGTTGATCAACTCGATCTTGATCGCGGTGGGGACGAATTCTTTCTCGTTCTGCAGTCCGTCACGCGGACCGACTTCGACGATTTTGACGTGTTGGGGCAAGGCCATGATGTGTCTCCTGTGTTGACCGGAGTTTGCGCTTTAGCGCGTTACTCCGGTCCCATGCAATGAGCCCGCGCGTGGCGGCGCTTCTTCAGTTGTTCGGTTGGATCCGGTGGCGTTCAAAATCCGCACGCGATAGGTGTGTTCAGTATCCACGTTCAGTATCCGCGCTCAATATCGACCACGCCGCTCACGGTTTCGCCGCGCATCAGCGCCGCCATTTTTCGTGCGACCTGCGCGACGCTCTCTTCGCGCAAGGTGAGCGCGGACATGTGCGGCGTAATTGTGATGCGCGGCTCCCTCCAGAACAGATGATCGGGCGGCAACGGCTCTTCGCGGAACACGTCCAGCGTCGCGGCGGCGAGCTGGCCGCTTGCGAGCGCTTCGAGCAGGTCCTGTTCGACCAGATGCCCGCCGCGTGCGACGTTGATCAGATACGCACCCTTCGCGAGCTTCGCGAAGGTGCGCTGGTTCAACACGTCGCCCGTATCCGGCGTATGCGGCAGCAGATTCACCAGCACCTTCACGCCGTCGAGAAATGCATCGAACTGCGCTTCACCGGCGAAGGCCGTGATGCCGTCGATTTGCCGCGCATTGCGGCTATAGCCGCGCACCGGCATGCCGAACGACGCGACCGTTTGCGCGACCTGCGCGCCGAGTACGCCGAGGCCGAGCACGCCAACCGTGAAGGTCTCGCGTGGGTGCGGATCGAGCACTTCCCAGCGGCGTTCGTTTTGCAGCGTCTGGTATTCGTCGAAACGGCGCAGGTAGCGCAGCACGGCATGCGTCACATATTCGGCCATCTGCGAGGCCATGCCGGTGTCTTCGAGCCGGATCAACTGCGCGTTGCGCGGCAACGTACCGGGGTGCTCGTGTTCGAGCGCGAGGATCGCATCGACGCCCGCGCCGAGATTGAAGATCGCGCGCAGATTGTCGCGGCCGGCCAGCATCTCACGCGGCGGGCGCCACACGACCGCGAAATCGGCAGGGTCGATGTCGCCGGTCTGCCATTCGCGCAGTTCGGCTTCCGGCAGCGCGCGGGCGAAGCCGTGAAGCCACGCGGCGGCGTCGGCATGCGGCATGTAGAAGAGGATTTTCATACGGTCCGGAAGGCGCGTGCGTTGTCGGGTCCGATGGCGGGAAAGGCCCGGTAGAACGGCTGCAACGCCTGCGGCGCTTCAGACGACGCTTGCGGCATGGTGCCTCCTCCTTTTATGGACAGGCTTCATTCTACTTTTTCGAGGCGAATCGCGCGCGTTTGCGCACGGGCATGCGGTTTTGGCTTGGCCGGCCTCTGGGTCGCCCCGGACGTCGCAGTCTGGGCGAAGTCGCTGCACGATTTGCTCGCGCAGCGTTTCGGCAGCGCGTTCGTCAATCTTGGCGATGCGGGACACATCAACACCGCGGCGGGATTCGGCCCTTGGCCGCGTGCCGGGTATTTCATCGACACGTTGGTGCATTGCGCGGCGCCGCTGCGCTTTCGCGAGGAGGCGTTCGAGGGTCGCGCAGCATGCGTTCGTTTGAGTGGGTTTGAGTGCTTCACCCGGCGCTTGGGCGTCGAGCGCCGGGCAAGTGATCGCGTGACCAGACGGATGGCCGAGCGCCCAATTGAGCGCGTGTTTTATCACGCGCGCTTGGTACGCCTGGCTCTTTAGTTCGGCGCGGCGTGCTTATCACAGCCATGCTCGCAGCCGCTCTGATCCAGCGGCATCTGCTGCGCCGCTTCCGCGCGAATGCCGAGGCGTTCGAGCAGCTTGCGGTCCGCTTCGGCTTGCGGATTACTGGTGGTCAGCAACTGGTCGCCGTAGAAAATCGAGTTTGCGTTGCAGGCGCTGTGTTTCCTCGCTGGCGCCGGTCCTGATACGTGCGCGTCGAAATGATCTGGCCGTAGAACTCCGGCGACGTATCGAGGTTGTGGTTGTATTAATCGAGGCCCGCTTCGCGCAGACCTTGCGCCTGATGCGTTTCCAGCATGCCGAGCGTCACGCAGGTTTCGAGGCCCATCGCCTTCACGCCGCGGATCATGTCCTTGATCGGCTCGAGGTGGCGGTCCTTCGGATTGCGCCACGCCGCGCCCATGCAGAAGCGCGTCGCGCCGTTTTCCTTGGCGACCTTGGCGGCGGCCAATACTTCATCGACCGGCATCAGCTTGTCGGCCTGCAGGCCCGTGTCGTGATGCACCGACTGCGGACAGTACGCGCAATCTTCTTCACAGCCGCCGGTCTTGATCGACAGCAGCGTCGACAGTTGCACCGTGTTCGCGTCGAAGTGTTCGCGGTGGGTTTGCTGCGCGCGGAACATCAGGTCGTTGAACGGCAGTTCGTACAACGCGACGATGTCGGCGACGCGCCATTTGGCCACCGGCTTGGCGTCTCCTGCGGCGTGGTTGGATTCATAAAAATTGATTCATAGATATCGGATAAGTCTGAAATCTATCCTGTCGCTTCCCCTGGTATTGGATGTTTCTATTTTATCTGATGATCAATCAAACCTTTGTTGGGCTTTCTTTATGACGTCGCTGTACGTCAAGCATCCATTTTACCTGTCGCTGCACGTGCTTAAGGTTTTCGTGGATGTTCTGTTTGGCGTGGTGGTGCAAGGAGAAGGGATTTTCTGTTACGACGACGGAGAAAAGACGTGAATGTTCGAGAGCAGCTTGTGGGTCATCCAGAGCACTTCGCCGATAGCGAATTTTTTCGATCCGATAGTCGACTGAACGCAGCGGGCACTCCCCACGTGGCGCCACGGCAGCATGTGACTGATGTTCCCGCGGAAAGTGTTAATACCGCTTTTAGTGAGGGCGACGAATTCTGCGCTAGTCATCCCTTCAGCGGGTTTGCTGCATTTATGGATTGATTGTATTGAGGGCGGTAGAGGATCACCGGTTCGGTGAGGAGGGCTCCCACCTTTGAATTGAATGGTGTCGGCGTACTCCCATTTCAAAAAGCGCCCATAAGACCCGGACGGTTTTCGTCGTCCCGTGAATGCCCAGTAAAAAATTAACAATCGGGTCGTATTCGGTTTTCGACGGGTGGGAACATGATGGTCGCACGGCTCTATTATCGCATTATGAATCTGGAGGAGGCGCATATCGACGTGCGCCGTGCAGCAAAAGCATATATCGAATCGCTTTTTGCGGATGACGATGTGGCGCTGCAATCCGGTTCTCGAGACACAGCATTTCCGTGCGTGGATGTCAGCGATCTGGTCGCGCGACTGAACGCGCTCGCTGAACACTGGAAGTCCGATGAACTGGCCCGCCATCCGGTCGCGTGCACCTCTGCTACTGTGCGTTTCGTCGCAGCGCAATATGCGCCAGTGGGACTCGCGCCGGGCTGCGCGCTGCAGAACGTGGTGCACGCAGCAAACTGTCACGAGCCGGTGCCCGCGCACGCGCACGCTGCACACCTGTGGCATGTCGGCGATTTTTCTCCGGCGCGCAATCATGCTTGCCTGTACCGTCAGTTGCTCGAACATACCGGTCAGTATCTGCCGACGATCGATTCGCCGATGTTCGCGGAGCAGGCCGGATTGCTGCCGACATCGCCGGAGCTCGCGGCTTGCTGGCTGGCGTTGTCGCTGAGCCCCGGCGCGTATGGTCCGGAAATTCTCGGCGCGGCGCTGTTTGAGTTGCAGGTCGCGGTTTCCCCGGTCGTCGAGGCCTTGCTGCGCACCAGCGACATCACACGCGGACACCCGTACCTGACGGCGCGGCATGACGCATGTAGGCAGGCCGCGCAACGCCACATCGAGCAGGCGATTGGTGGGATGCTCGGCGAGCCGGGCATCGACTCGTCGACCACGGCGGCGCGCATCGAACGCGGACACCGCATGTCGATGCATCTGCAAGGCGCCTGGCACGCCGCGATCGCTCGCCACGTGCGCGAGCTTCTGCTCGATCCGACGGTCGCCATGGTCGAACTGATCCGCCGAAAATCCCGCTTCGCGGCGGGCTACCACAGTCGGCTCACGCTCGCCGACCGCCCATTCGACGACTACGTGGTGCAGGATCCCGAGCATTTTGTCCGCGATCTTGCACACTCGCGCTGGATCGTGCGCGGCCATCCCGAACAGAGCCTGTTGCTGACCAGGCTAGTCGCATTCGGCGGCCCGATGTTTCGTGTGTTTTCTAATAAAGAACTTGATGTGATGCGCGCTTGGATTGCATCGCTGCCTGCCGGCGCATCGGCAGGACCCTCCACGAATAACTCGTGGGTTACAACATCAGCACCATCCGTCCCGTCTGTGCCGAGCGAGCATCGCGTTGCCGAACCCGCGACGCATACTCGCACCGAAGCGGAACCCGTGCGCGCCGCGAGCGGCAACGTGGGGCCGCGCGAGCTATATCACCGGCTGCTCAACCACGAGAACAACCCGACCGTCTTCGACTACGCCGGCGCATTTGCGGAAACGTGGCTGGCGCGTGCAGTCGAGGTCGCCGAGCGCGGTCCGGACGCGCTGCCATTCGCGGACTACACGCATGAACGCCTGCGGCATTGGTTCGAAGACCGGGCGCTGCGTCAGACGCAGTCGTATGCAGGCCCCGGACAGAACATCGACAAGCCGCGCGAGCAGGTGATCGAGGAGGCAGTACAGCTCTGCCCGATGATCTTTATCGACGGCGGCTGGGTGCAGCGTTGGACCAACGCCGGGTATGTGGAGACCGGCATTGGCACGCTGCTGTACAAGATATTTTCTGACGAGATCGGCAACGGCGACACGCAACTTAATCATCCGAACATCTATCGCGACTTGATGCGGCAGATGGGTATCGAACTGCCGGATTTCAGGAGCCGCGCATTCGCAATGAGCGAGCTGTTCAGCGACGCTGCTTTCGAAGTGCCAGCGTTCTGGCTGTCGATCTCTCAGTTTCCGCGCCGCTTTCTGCCGGAAACGCTCGGGCTGAATCTGGCGATGGAGCTGTCGGGCGTCGGAGGTGCGTACCGCACCGCGCGCGACGAACTTCGCCACTACCAGTTCGATACCCGCTTCGTCGATCTGCACAACACGATCGACAACGCCTCCACCGGACACTCCGCCATGGCGCTGCAAGCGATCGAAGTATATATGGACGCAGCGCTGGCCATGGCCAGCCCGGCAGCATCACGCACGCAGTGGCGACGCGTATGGACCGGCTTCCGTGCGCTCGCAATTCCTCGACGCAGCTGGAAGGAAGTGTTCGCGAAACCGACTTACACCGTTTGACGATTCACGCGCCGCACATTGAAAAAGGGATCTGAGAGTGAGTTCATATGTCATTGGCGTTTCGTTCGGTTATCACGATAGCGCGGCTGCGATAGTCCGCGACGGCGAGATCGTCGCTGCGGTGCAGGAGGAGCGCTTCACGCGGGTC
Organism: Paraburkholderia sp. GAS348; assembly: GCF_050434205.1. Lineage (NCBI taxonomy): Bacteria > Pseudomonadati > Pseudomonadota > Betaproteobacteria > Burkholderiales > Burkholderiaceae > Paraburkholderia > Paraburkholderia sp. GAS348. The sequence continues at coordinate 107,266 of NZ_JBNPVT010000008.1, read as the reverse complement.
CGGCACGATCCGGGCTTTCCCCTGAACGCGCTGCGCTACTGTTTGCGTGAGGCCGGCGTCACGCTAGCGGATGTCTCCGCGATCTTCTACTACGAGAATCCGGTCAAGAAGCTTGGTCGCATCGTGTCGACCTACTTCGCCTTCGGTACGCGCGGTTTCGGGGCGTTCATTTCGGACGTGCCGGACTGGCTTACCGGCAAGGTGTTCGTCAAACAGCTGATTCGCCGGGAACTGGAGAGCGGCTTTGGGGTGTCCGCGTGTATACCGGCGGTCCATTACATCGATCACCATATGTCGCATGCATCGGCGGCGTTCTTCCCCGGTCCGTTCTCGGAGGCAGCCGTGCTGTGCGTGGATGGCGTCGGCGAATGGGCGACCACCAGCGCGTGGGTCGGCGAGCGGAACACACTGCACCCGGTCTGGGAGATCCGTTTTCCCCACTCGCTTGGCCTTTTGTACTCGGCGATGACCTACTTCTGTGGCTTCAAGGTCGATTCGGGCGAATACAAGTTGATGGGACTCGCGCCGTATGGTACGCCGGTCTACTACGACACGATCCTCGACAACCTGATCGACTTGAAGCCGGACGGTAGCTTCTGGCTGAACATGAAGTACTTCGACTACGCGGTCGGCAACTGCATGATCACCGACGAGTTCGCGACGCTATTCGGCGGACCCCGCCGCGAAGCCGAGAGCCGCATCACGAAGCGTGAGTTTGACCTCGCCGCGTCGGTGCAGCGCGTGCTCGAGGAAGCGATGCTGCGCATCGGCCGCACGATGCGCAAGCAGACGGGCCAGCGCAATCTGTGTCTTGCGGGCGGCGTCGCGCTGAATTGCGTCGCGAACGGCAGGCTGCTCGAGGCGCGGGTCTTCGACCGAATCTGGGTGCAGCCCGCCGCCGGCGATGCAGGCGGCGCGCTTGGCGCGGCGCTCGCGGGCTGGCACGTGCAGATGGGGCACGCTCGCACGCTCGGAACGACGGACCGGATGAAAGCGACGCTGCTCGGCACGTCGTATAGCAATACGGAGATCGAGGTCGTGCTCACCGGCCATCGTGCGGTGTTCGAGCGGCTCTCCGATGAAGCTCTGCCGGCTCATGTTGCTGGGCTTCTCGCGGAAGGCAATGTGGTCGGTTGGTTTCAGGGTCGCATGGAATTTGGGCCGCGCGCACTGGGCGCGCGCTCGATTCTTGGTGATCCGCGCAACCAGACCATGCAAAGCGTGATGAACCTCAAAATCAAGAACCGCGAGTCGTTCCGGCCGTTCGCGCCGGCGGTGCTCGAGGAACACGCGCAGGAGTGGTTCAGACTGGACAGCGCGAGCCCGTACATGCTGTTCGTCGTCGATGTCCAGCCCACGCATCGCAAGCCGGTCAGCGCGTCGCAGCAAACGCTGACCGGCATCGAACTGCTGAACTGCACGCGCTCGTCGATTCCCGCCGTTACGCACGTCGATTTCTCGGCGCGCGTGCAGACGGTCGGCAAGGAAGCGAATCCGCGCTTCAGGCAGCTTCTCGAAGCGTTCCATCAACAGACGAACTGTCCAGTCCTCGTCAACACGTCGTTCAACGTGCGCGGGGAGCCGATCGTCGAGACGCCGTCGAATGCCTATCTCTGCTTCATGCGCACCCAGATGGATTACCTCGTGGTGGGCAACTACGTGCTGCGCAAGGCCAATCAGCCGGAACTGGCGGAGGAGGGCGACTGGCGCACCGAATTCGCACTCGACTGAACCGGGGCGATGTCGCCCTGCATCGACACACTTTTATTCATCGGGACGTCCATGAAAATGGTCTTCAGATTTGCGTTGCTTGCTGTTCTCACGTTGTCGTTTTTCATCTTCGTCGTTCCGTTCGGTGCATGTGCGCGGCTCGTCTCGGACAAGCTTCGTTTGCGCAGGCACGAACGGGCGTCAACCTACTTTCATCTGTCTCCGACCGCCCGGATGAACGGTGGGCGCCTTCACCGGGGCAGCGTGGAGCAGTTCACGAGCCGCAATTCCTGACGTCGAGACGAGGAGGCTGAATGGACAGGCGCGCATTGACGCACGATGAGGCAGTTCGTGAGGTGTACCGATTGACGCCGCAGATCCGCGAGTATGACCAGTTCATGTATCTTGGCGTGCGCTGGTTGCCGTATACGATGTTCTTTCATCATAAGAACTACCGGTCCGACGTGATTAACACGGACGATCAGGGCTTCCGGCTCAGCACATTTGGCGACGCCCGCGACGTGAGCGTGGTTAACCCGCCGAAGGGGCGACCGGTCAACCTGCTGGTCGGTGGCTCGACCGCGCTGGGCACGGGCGCGACGGCAGATTCGCATACGGTCGCCTCACGGCTCGCGGCGTGGACCGGCGAGCCATGGCTGAATTTCAGCGGGCGCGGCTATAACGCGGTCCAGGAGGTGTTGATGTACATGATGCATCAGCACCGCTTCGAGAAAATTAATCACGTCGTGGTGCTGAGCGGCATCAATACACTCGCGCTCGAAGGGCAGCCCGACGAACTCGCCACCGACCACGGACGTTACTACTACTCGTTCGAGTACCCGCACTACATGAACCGGTACAACGACGACCTGAAACGGCGCGCGCGAACTTACGCGTCGGCGCTGGACGGCCGTGAGAAGAGCTTCATCTCCCGATATATCAACCGGTTTCTGTCGGAGGACAACCCTGCGGACGTCGTGATCACCGACGACGGTACCGACACCGATGCGCGGGTCAAGCGCGCGGCCTGGGTCGTGTCGAACGCGATGAAGCAGTGGCAGCAGTTACTGACCGGAACGGGCGCGAAGCTGAGTTTCGTGCTGCAACCGATGTCGTTCTGGACCCGTGATCACCTGGCGTTGGACGAGGCGGCAATATTTCACGCGATCGACAGTTGTCCGAATAACTTCTGGCGACTGTTTGCGGGGATCCTCGGCAAAGAGATTCATGCCCCGTTTGCCGACGGCATACGCGAGGTCTGCGAGAAGCGGAAGATCGGTTTCGCGGACATGAACGTGCTACTGCGCGACTCGCCGGTCATCGACGACTACCTGTTTGTCGACCGTGTTCATTTCAACGACAAGGGCTACGACGAGGTGGCGCGCCTGATCGCCGACAAGATGCTTTAACGACTTGCCTAAAGTGGCAACTGGAGGAATTCATGAAACCGCAGACGAAGAAAGCTGGCCCGCTCGCGATCATCGCCGCGTTGTTCCGCAAGCTGTTCCGGAAGAAAAAGAAGAAGCAGGAGAGTTCGATCTATCCGCTTCGCTGAGGCATAGAACAAGCGGCCGAGGTGCCTCCGCAACCGACGGGGCGCCGCGATGTTCATTTCATCTGGGGACGGTGAGCGCCCCATGTCAATAAGGACAGGAGTTTCGTGAAGATCTTTTCTATGAAGCCGGGCCATGATGGCGCCATCGCGCTGGTGGATGCTGCGAGCGGCAAGCTGGAATGGTCGTTCGAACCGGAGAAGGACAGCTTTCCGCGCTACGAGGTGTTCAATCCGTCGCAGTTCGTGTTTGCTGCCGAGCAGCTTGGCGCGATGCCGGACGTATTTGCCGTGAGTGGCTGGGGCAAGGGCTCGATGGCCGCGAACGCGCCCATCGGTGCCGGCTACTACGGACACGGCAGCGGAGCGGTCCAACATCACCGCACGACGATGTTCGGCGCGAACGTGAACTATTTCACCAGCAGCCATGAACGCTCGCACATCTGGTGCACGTATGGCCTGTCGCCTTTCGAGCAGGGCAAGCCGTGCTATGTGCTCGCATGGGAAGGCGCGCTCGGCGACTTCTATCGGGTCGACGAAAAGCTGGACGTGCATCACGTCGGTCGAGTGATGGTTACGCCGGGCAACAAGTACGCATTTCTGTACGCGCTCGCGGACCCCACGTTCACGCTGCCGAAAGGCAAGCTACGCAACGAGGACCCGGGCAAACTGATGGCGCTGTGCGCGTACGGGGAATCCGGCGAAATGACGCCCGACGAGCGCGAGATCACCGATTTTCTGCTGAAGCGCGACAGCATCCTCGCGACGCTGTCGAAGGACGATCTAAGCGAATCGAAGTATCACAACATCGGTTTGCAGCATCCGGATTTCACCCGGCTCGCGAAGCGTTACTCCGATGAGATCTTCAACCACTTCTATCAGTACGCAAAAGAGCATCTGACGGATGGCTATCCGCTGTTGATTTCCGGAGGATGCGGGCTCAACTGTGACTGGAACACGATGTGGCGCAACAGCGGACTGTTCGAGGACGTATTTGTACCGCCGTGTACGAACGACACGGGCTCTGCGATCGGCACCGCGGTCGACGCGATGCGGGAGTTCACGGGCCGCGCGAAGCTCGAGTGGACCGTCTATAGCGACCGTGCCTTCATTGACGATCAGCCGGACATGCCGGACGTGGACACCTATCCGCTGGATCTGGAGTGCGTCGCCGGCTTTCTCGCACAGGACAACATCGTCGCTTGGACCCAGGGACGGTGCGAGATCGGCCCGCGCGCACTCGGCAACCGCTCGATTCTCGCCGCGCCTTTCGCGCGCTCGACATGCGATCGCCTGAACCACATCAAGAAGCGCGAAGGGTTCCGTCCTGTAGCGCCAATCTGCATGGAGGAAGAGGTGTCGCGTCATTTCGACTGGGCCGGTCCTTCGCCGCACATGCTGTATTTCCAAAAAGTGCGTAATCGCGAACTAGCTGCGATCACGCACGTCGACGGCACCGCGCGCGTGCAGACCGTGAACGCGCAGCAGAACCCACGGATGCACGCGCTGCTCACGCAGTTCCGTGCTCAGACCGGCTCGGGCGTGCTGTGCAACACGTCGCTGAACTTCAACGGCACTGGTTTCATCAACCGCACGAGCGACCTCTACCAGTACTGCAAAACCACGGGGATCGACGGCTTCGTCTACGACGACCGGTTCTGCGTGATCCGCAAGTAAGCTCCCACCGGGCCGCCAGAGGGTCGCCCGCCGAATTCCCGAATCGTATACCCCTGAGACATTCCGCAACCATGACCAAGAAGATTCTCTACGTCTATGCGCCGGCTGGGCCGCCGCTCGATTACTTCTTCCCGAAAGTCGCGAGCCGCGGCGACGTGCACACCTGCATCGTCAGCAAGCCATCCGCCTACAACCTCGAGATTCTGTGCAAGCACAGCACCACGCTGCACGATTTCAGTGGGCTGCGGCCGGACGACGGTTTCGCGCGTGTCGCCGAAATCGCGCATGCACTGAAGCCGGACGTCGTGTTCACGTTTTCCGAGTTCCTGCTGAAGTCCGTGTCGGAGCTCGCGGCGCAGTTGGGCGTGCGCGGCGTAGGCCCGAATATCGACCTCGCGCGCAACAAAATACTGATGCGCAAGCGCTGGCAGGAAGCGGGCGTGCCGCAGCCGGCGTTCCGCGCGATCCGGCGGCGCGACGATCTGCATCGGGTCGCGGAATTGCGCTTCCCGGTGCTCGTCAAGCTCGCCTATGGCGCAGGTTCGATCGGCCAGCAGATCATCCACGGCATGCATGAACTCGACAGCGCCGTCGCGCGTCTGCTAGAGGCCACCGAGGCGGCGCGTCGCGCCGGAAAGCATGAGTTCTCGGAGCAGTCTGGCTTTCCGCAACTGGTCGCGGAGGAGATCATCGAGTCGACTACCGAGTCGTGGTACGCCGAGGACGGATACGGCGATTATCTGAGCGTCGAGGGGCTGGTGCGCGACGGCGAGTATTTCCCGCTTGCGATGACGGGCCGTCTGCGCACCATCGAGCCGTTCACCGAACTGGGCAACGTAGCGCCGTGTGTGCTGAGTCGCGAGAAGAAGGAGCAGATCGTCGCGCTGGTCCGGACTGCGATCGATGCGCTCGGTTTCGAGAACTGCGCGACGCACACCGAGATGAAGCTGATGGCGAACGGCGGCGTGTCGTTCCTCGAAACTGCTGCGCGGATGGGCGGCGTCGCGATCGCAAAGGAAGTGGCTGAGGTGTTCGGCATCGACTACATCAACCTGTTCCTCGATGTGATGCTTGGCGAGCGGGCGCCGATTCCTTCGTTCGAGCAGAACCCGCCGCGCTGCGCGGCGGCGTCAGTGGCGCTGGTCGGCTGCGACAGCAATGGCACCCCGTGGCGTGGCGCGAAGACCTTTGAGCCAGCACAGGTGGACTGGCGCGCGCTCGTCGACGAGCGCGCCAACGTGGGGATAGAAGCCGCTCAGTCGGTGGAACCGGGCAGCCGCATGATGCCCTACGACGGTGCAGGCGGATTGCTGAACTATGCCGGGCAGGCGTTCCTCGTCAGCGCCACGCCGGCCGATCTGAAGCGTGCGGCCTATAGCCTGATCGACGGGCTCGAGGCGCGTTTGCCCGACCACGCGTGAGCACCGAGCGGAGACTGCACACAATGAACCCGACCCCCCCGAGAGTCAGCCTGCTGCTCTGGATTGTCAATCTTTCGTCCATCGCGGCGAGCGTCTTCAGTTATGTCTATCTGTCGTACAGTGCGTATCAGAAGACCGGCTCGATGTTGCTGTCCGAGGCGGTTCTGCTGGCGCCGATGGTGATTCCGGTCTTGCTGTGCTTTGTCATCAACGCGGCGGCTGGCCGGCGCTCGCCGAAGGCTATCCTCGTCTGGTTCAATTTCGCGGGCATGCTGGTCGCGGCGGCGACCTACGCGCTGGTCGACCGTTTTGTCGCTGCGGCGGTTGCCGGCACGCTGGTGATCGGTTTCCTTGATGCGACGCAGCGGATCGCGCGAACCGTCGCGATCAAACGCTATTTCTCGAACGACGACATTCGCTATGCGTTGCCGATCACGCTGACCGCGCAGTTCATCGCCGGCGCGATTGCGGGTGTCGCGTTGTCGTTGTACAAGAGCGAGATCACGTCGACGATGGCCGGAGCGATCACGATCGCGGCATACGGTCTAGGCACACTGGCAGCGGTGTTGCTGCCCCGCGCGCCGGCCCAGCCCGCCCCCGCCGCGTCGGCCGGCGCTTTCGGCACGCTCGTGCAAGTGCTGCGGACTTCGCCCGCGTTGCAGCGTCACTTTATCGCGTTCATCCTGCTGGTGTCGGTCTACCAGGGTTTCTTCAACGTGTCGCGGGTGACGCTGCCAATCTCGGTGCTTGGCCTGTCGCAGACCCATGTCGGCTATCTGCAGATTATCAGCGCGACGTCAGCTCTGATCGCTGCATTGATGTTTGCGTTTGCGAGCCGGCGTGGCGTCACGCCCGGCAAGGTGGCCATGTTCGCGATGAACGTGATCTGTCTCGGCGCGATGGCGGGATCGGCGGCGTTCCGGGACGTGACGGTCAGCTACACACTCTACTTCGTCTACATGTTTTTCTGGGAGGTGCTGTTCTTCAAGCATCAGGCGGACGTCGTCGCGGCGACACCGCCCGAGCATATGGCGCTCGTCGCTACGTTCCAGTATGCGAGCGTCTATCTTGGGATGATCGTCGCTGGATTCGCGGGCAGCTGGATCGCGCAGGGGTACGGTCTGTTCGTCGCAGCGCTCGCGTTCGTCGTGTTCTACGTGGCGAGCATGACATGGAACGCCATGCGAGACATCAGCGCTGTGCGCGAATCGGCTTATGGCCGCTGAAACAGACCTCCATCGTTCGGTTCAGGCCGGCGTTGCCGGAGACATCGCTGCATGTCCATTACCAGGTGAAACACCATGAATAAAGCTATGCCGCTGGTCATGATCCACGGCCTGTTCGGGTCACAAAGCTTCTATGCACCGAGCCGGCGCATTGTCGCCGTCGATGTTCATACACCCGATCTGATCGGCTACGGCGCGCTGAAAGACAGCGCGGTTGAGCCGATCACGCTGGCCGGCCAAGCGGCGCATGTGATCCGCTATGTGCACGAGCACGTCGGCGCACCGAGCATCCTGCTCGGACACAGTGTCGGCGGCGCGGTCGCGATGCTCGCCGCCGCGTCCGCGCCCGACCTTGTGTGCGGGGTGATTAATGTCGAAGGCAATTTCACGCTCGACGACGCATTCTGGTGCCGGAAAATCGCCGGTCTCGACGCCGCCGCGTGGCAAGCGGAGCACATGCGCCTCGTCGCCGATCCGGAGGGCTGGCTGAAGAACGGTGGTATTGCCGTCACGCCGCAGCGTCTCGAGTGGGCGCGCACCGCACTCGCGAACCAACCGCGCGAAACGATTCAGGCGATGGCGCGCGCGGTGGTGGCGGAAACCGGCGCACCCGATTTCCTTTCGCACATTCGCATGGTCGTCGAACGGGGCACTCCCCTCTTCATGCTCGCCGGCGAACGGTCGGCGTCCGGATGGGACGCGCCGGACTGGGCGCGCGCTGCGGCGCGCTCCTACGTGGTCCAGCCGGATGTCGGCCACATGATGATGCTCGAGGAGCCCGATGGGTTTTGCCGGATCGTCGGCGGGATGGTCGCCCAGATCGCGGCCTGACCGGTGGCGTCATGTCACGAAGTTAATCTTTGCTTGGAAGTAAAAAGGCCACCTCCGAAACGAGGTGACCTTTTTTATTGCGCGCGTTTCATCACGCGTGCCGGGTACGCGTCGCTTTTTAGTTCGGCGCAGCGTGCTTGTCACAGCCGTGCTCGCAGCCGCTCTGATCCAGCGGCATCTGCTGCGCCGCTTCCGCGCGAATGCCGAGGCGTTCGAGCAGCTTGCGGTCCGCTTCGGCTTGCGGATTACTGGTGGTCAGCAACTGGTCGCCGTAGAAAATCGAGTTTGCGCCAGCCAGGAAACACAGCGCCTGCAACGCTTCGTCCATCTGCTCGCGGCCGGCCGACAGACGCACCATCGCGCGCGGCATCGTGATGCGTGCAACCGCAATCGTACGGACGAATTCGAACGGATCGATCGTTTCGGTGCCGGTCAGCGGCGTGCCTTCTACCTGCACCAGGTTGTTGATGGGCACCGATTCCGGATACGGCTCCATGTTCGCCAGTTGCGCGATCAGGCCGGCGCGCTCACGGCGCGATTCGCCCAGACCGACAATCCCGCCGCAGCATACGTTGATGCCCGCATCGCGCACGCGTTCCAGGGTGTCGAGACGGTCCTGATACGTGCGCGTCGAAATGATCTGGCCATAGAACTCCGGCGACGTATCGAGGTTGTGGTTGTAGTAATCGAGGCCCGCTTCGCGCAGACCTTGCGCCTGATGCGTTTCCAGCATGCCGAGCGTCACGCAGGTTTCGAGACCCATCGCCTTCACGCCGCGGATCATGTCCTTGATCGGCTCGAGGTGGCGGTCCTTCGGATTGCGCCACGCCGCTCCCATGCAAAAGCGCGTCGCGCCGTTTTCCTTGGCGACCTTGGCGGCGGCCAATACTTCATCGACCGGCATCAGCTTGTCGGCCTGCAGGCCCGTGTCGTGATGCACCGACTGCGGACAGTACGCGCAATCTTCTTCACAGCCGCCGGTCTTGATCGACAGCAGCGTCGACAGTTGCACCGTGTTCGCGTCGAAGTGTTCGCGGTGGGTTTGCTGCGCGCGGAACATCAGGTCGTTGAACGGCAGTTCGTACAACGCGACGATGTCGGCGACGCGCCATTTGGCCACCGGCTTGGCGCCTGCGGCGGCGTTGTTGGCGTGGTTCGAGGCGGCCGCGTCGGCTGGCGTCGGAGCGATGTTCAATTGCGTCATGTCGTCAATCCTCATGGATGGATGTAATGGGTTTTCAGCGCTGCGCGTGGCGCAGCGTCTGCAGGAGTCGGTTGATGTCGAGTTGATCCGCCGCGAGCTCGGGCGAAGCCGGGTTCAAATGCGGCACGATGCCGAGCAAGGGCGCGTCGTATTCGCGCGCGAGATGCTCTCGAATCGAGGCGATGTTTTCATCGGGGAACGTCATGTCCGGATCGACGCGATTCGCCACCCAGCCGGCAAGCGTCAGCCCTCGCGCGGCGATCGCTTCGGCGGTGAGTAACGCGTGACTGATGCAACCGAGACGCATGCCAACCACCAGCACGACCGGCAGTTTCAGCGCGACGGCGAGATCGGCCGTGTCTTGCGTGGTGGTCAGCGGCACGCGAAAACCGCCGACCCCTTCGACCACGACGATCTCCGCTTGCTGCAAAGCCTGCGCATGACAATCGACGATGTGGTCGATATCGAACGTTACGTTTTCCAGCGCGGCGACGATATGCGGCGCGGCGGGTTCTTTCAGCAGGTACGGCGTGCGAATCGCCGGCGGCAGCAGGACGCTCGACGCGGCGTCGAGTTGATCCGCGTCTTCGTTATGCAACACGCCGTTCACTTCGAACGCGCCCGCGGCGATCGGCTTCATCGCGGCGGCTTGCAGGCCTTCGCGAACGAAGCCACGCAGAAGCGCTGCGGACACGAACGTCTTGCCGATTTCCGTATCGGTGCCGGTGACGAATAGCGACAGCGCCCGACTCATGCCGCCTTCGCCCCGAGTTGTTGCAAGCCCGCTTCGAGCCGGTCCAGATCCGCTTGCGCATGCGCGGCGGAAAGCGAAATGCGCAGCCGCGACGTACCCGCGGGCACGGTCGGCGGACGGATAGCCGGCACCCAGAGACCCGCGCGATCGAGCGTGGCCGCGATATCGAGCGTGGCCTCGTTCGAGCCGATGATCAGCGGCTGCACGGCGGTGTGTGAATCGACCGGCAGCCACGGCGTGGCTTTTAGCATCGCGCGCGTGCGTTCGATCAGTTGCTGGAGATGGGCGCGCCGCGCGTCACCTTCTTCGCCGCCGATGATCCGCAGACTCGCCGACACCGCATGCGCCGCAGCGGGCGCCGAAGCGGTCGTGAAGATATACGGCCGGGCGCGCTGCACGAGCCATTCGATCACGGTTTCATGCGCGACGACGAATGCGCCCGATACACCCGCCGCCTTACCGAGCGTGCCGATCGAAATCAGGTTCGGCGAGCGCAATGCGGCTTCTGCAACTGCGCCGCGGCCTTGCGGACCGAGCACGCCGAAACCGTGCGCATCGTCGACGATCAGCCATGCGCCATGCCGTTCCGCGAGTTCGAGCAAACGCGCGAGAGGCGCGATATCGCCGTCCATGCTGAACACGGTATCGGAGACGATGACTTTGACCTCGGCGTTCGACGCGTCGAGCATCGCGCTCAAGGCTTCCATATCGCAGTGCGGATAGATCTGCACGTCGGCTCGCGACAGGCGCGCACCGTCGATCAGCGACGCGTGATTCAGCGCATCGGAGAAGAGCGTCGTGCCGCGGCCCGCGAGCGCGGTGAGCGTCGCGAGATTCGCCATGTAGCCGGTGCTGAAGTAGAGCGCCCGTGCATTGTCGACGAAGCCACCGACGAATTCGGCCAGATCGTCTTCGAGCTGTGCATGCGCGCGCGAGTGGCCGCCGAGCAGATGCGAACCGCCGCTGCCCGCGCCATAACGCTGCGCGCCTTCGGCGATCGCCGCGATCAGTTGCGGATGCGCGGCGAGACCGAGATAGTCGTTACTGGCGAAGCCGATGATTGCGCGGCCGTCGACCGTCATGTGCGCGGCGCACGGCGTGTCGGCAGTACGGCGACGACGGCGCAGACCGCGCTCGTCGATGTCCTTGAGGCCTTCGGTGAGGGTGTCGAGCAGGTGCATTAGCGGGGCTCCGCGAGCGTTGTTTCGAAGGTTTCGCGCGTGCGCGAGGCAAGCAGCGCGATTTCTTCGTCGTCCAGGATGTAGGGGGGCATCAGATACACCGTCGTCGAAATCGGACGCAGCAACAGTTCACGCTGCAACGCGTTTTCGAAGAAGCGGCGCGAAAATGTTTTGGCTTGCTGAGCGTCGTCGATCACTGCGTCGAATGCGAAGATCGTGCCGCACTGACGTAGATTGCGCACCTGCTTGTGCTCGGCGAGCGGCGCGAGTGCGGCCTTCAGCTTTGCGGATTTCTGCGCGTTGACGGCGAGTACGTTGTCGCTTGCGAAGAGATCGAGCGTGGCGAGCGCCGCGCGGCATGCGAGCGGATTGCCCGTGTACGAATGCGAGTGCAGGAAGCCGCGCGCGATATCGTCGTGATAGAAGGCCTCAAAAATTTCATCGCGCGACAGCACGATCGAGAGCGGCAGATAGCCGCCGCTGATCCCTTTCGACAGACACAGGAAGTCCGGCCAGATGCCGGCTTGTTCGCACGCGAAGAAGGTGCCGGTGCGTCCGCAACCGACTGCGATTTCATCGGCGATCAGATGCACGCCGTACTGATCGCACAGCGCACGCAGGCCGGCGATATACGACGGATCGTGCATTGCCATGCCGGCCGCGCATTGCACCAGCGGCTCGACGATCAGCGCGGCGATTTTCGTGGCGCGCGCTTCGAACAGCGAGCGAACCTGATCGAGCGCGTGGCGTGCGACGTCGGCTGCTGTTTCGCCGGCTTGCGCGAGCCGAGCATCGGGCGATGCGACGACATGCGCGTGGCGGATCAGCGGGTCGTAGGCATCTTTGAAGAGCGCGACATCGGTGACGCCGAGCGCGCCGATGGTTTCGCCGTGATAGCTGTTGGCGATGCAGACGAATTCCTGCTTGTCGGCGAAGCCGCGATTGCGCCACGAGTGGAAGCTCATCTTCAGCGCGATTTCAACGGCGGATGCACCATCGGATGCGAAGAACGCGTGGCCGAGCGTGTTGCCGGTGAGGGCGCTGAGGCGCTCCGCGAGTTCGATGGCGGGCTCGTGCGTGCAGCCGGCGAGCATCGCGTGTTCGAGCGTATCGAGCTGGTCTTTCAGTGCCGTGTTGATGCGGGGGTTGGCGTGGCCGAACAGGTTGACCCACCAGGAGCTGATCGCGTCCAGATAGCGGTTGTTCGCGCGGTCATAGAGCCACGCGCCTTGACCGCGCGCGACCGGCACGAGGGGCAGGCGCTCGTGGTGCTTCATCTGGGTGCAGGGGTGCCAGACGGCACGCAGGCTGCGGGTGATCCAGTCTTCAGGGGATGCTGACTTTTCCAAAGGGTGCTCCGGGGTGCTTTTTTGCCGTTGCACGGCTGGCTTTTTTAGGGCCTTTTCATTCGTGGTGCGGGTTTTTCTTTGCGCTGCGCGCGGCCTTGAAATGGCGTGCGGGGTCGAGATTAGCGGTTTATTTCGTGCTGTGCACTAGGGGCGAGAGTTGGGTTTTTGCCTGCGGCGCTGGGGTTTGGTGCTGTTGGATGCAGGTGGTTTAAGTTTCGTTCTGAAGGTTGCTAATCGGCGGAGTTGGCGACGACAAAGTAGTTGGACCTTATGGGCGGGAATTGGGGGTTTAAGGTGGGGTTTGCCTCCGGCGGTGTGTGGTTTGGGGTTTTTGCCTGCTCGGTGGGATTTGTCTGGGGTTTTGTGGTGGTGGCCTTTTCTTGATCTGTTTGTTTGCTCGGCGCTTTGTTGTCTGTTTGCTTACGGCGTTGGCCTTTCCTTGAATTGATATTGGTTTATTAGCGTTCGCCCCTGTGCGGGGCAGGCACTCACTTTCTTTGCCGCCGCAAAGAAAGTAAGCAAAGAAAGCGGCTCAAACCGCTAATGCTAAGCGGGCGCCGTGGTCTGCAAAGGGTAGTGGTGCATCTGGAATCGGTGTTCGCGCACCCTCAAGCGTCAGTGACAAGGGCGTCATACTTCCGGCGGCGCTGCGCGCGCCGAAGAGTACTTCACAAAACCGACCACTACGTTTCCGCACTTGCATTTTTTGCACGGAACCTGTTTCGCTGCCGATACTGAAACCGCGCTGCACCCCGTTTCATCCGGTCTGCGAGTTTGCACTTTCATTCACTTGCGAAACTCGTCGTTGGGACACTTGGGCACCTCGCTGAGGCGAAGCCGATAGCCCCCACAGACTCGAACTGAAGCCCCTGGGTTTCCCATGCAGACCCGTCCGCGACGCACGCAGTGCGGAGTGGGAGCTGATGACACCCTAGTCACTCAGGCGGGACGGTGCGAGGGCCCGGATTCCAGATGCACCACTACCCCGTGCAGACCACGGTGCCCACTTAGCATTAGCGGTTTGAGCCGCTTTCTTTGCTTACTTTCTTTGCGGCGGCAAAGAAAGTGAGTGCCTGCCCCGCACAGGGGCGAACGCTAATAAACCAATATCAATTCAAGGAAAGGCCAACGCCGTAAGCAAACAGACAACAAAGCGCCGAGCAGGCAAAAACCCTACCCTTAATTCCGACTAGCAATAGCCCGCCGATCACCGGCAGAACCAGCCGAAGAAGAATCCGCCGTCTGCGAAGACTGAGCTCCCCACACAACGGCGTTATCCACCGCATACAACCGGCAAGGTGCCGAACTCTGCTTCTGGCAATTAGCAATAGCAACCGACATCGGATCGTCGCCACCCTCGGCCCACGACCACGCACCCGTATCCGACACAGCAAAAGCCCGGCTTGGATACTGATGCAAAAAGTTGCGATAGCCGTTACGCCCGGCTTCATCGACAAACGGGACAGCGTTGACTGCGTCGACTGCGGCAAAGCCGCTCGCCTTCGGTGCTGAAGGATCATCGACCCGATACTGCACTCCGGTAGGCATCCCCGCCCGAGCGAGGAAAGCCTCGACCGCAGGCCACCACACATGCACGCCATCGCGATCGCCCACGAGCCGATGCGCGTCATTCTTGTAGTTGCCAAAATCCACCATCTTCACGCTCGCGCCGTGCGCGGCATACGCGACATACATGCCGGCCACCAGCGGCGCATTCCATACCGAATCGTTATCGCCATACAACCACAGCGACGGCACCTTCGTTTTCTCGCCATATGCGCCGAATGCGCGCGTCAGGTTGCCTTGCCAGTCGGTGCAAGCGTCCTGCCGCAAACCGCCCGAGAAATTGATCAAGGCCCGCACGCCGGATGCAGCCTCGGGGCCGTAAGCCATCGTTGCCAAGCCGCCGTGCGAGGTGCCCGCCACCACAATGTGCGTCGCGTCCACATACGGCTGCTTCGACATGAAATCGATCGTCGCAGCCACGTCGCCAGCCTGGCCGACACCATTGCGTTCGACGTCGCAGCCATCCTGTTGATACGTGCCGTCCGAATGGCTGAAGCCCTGGCGGTTCGGCGCCACCACCACGTAGCCGCGGCGCACGAATTCACGCGCGAACGGCAACGGGTCGCTGCGTTCCTGCATGCGCGGGTCGCCAGGAATCTTGCCGTGGTTGAAAACGATCATCGGAAACGGACCTGCGCCGTCCGGCTTGTAGATCGTCGTTTCGAGCGTGACCGTGCCGGCAGCGTCGACCGGCACGCGGATGATCTGTTCGTTGAGGCCGGCGGTGGGCAGATAGATGTCGTCGTCGAGCGCGATGCGCGGCACGTGCGCGCGGGTGAGGGGCCCTGCCTGGGGGTCGGCGAGCGGGTCGGCATGCGCGAGTGCGACAGCGCATATCGCCGTTGCACACGTCACCGCACACTTCGTCAGAACCTTGCTGAACACCATTCACGCACCTGCCTTAAAAGCCTGCCCTGAACACCGTGACGCTATGTTTGCCGAATGTCATTTCTGACACTTGCCTTTCATCGGCGTTTTCGACAAACAAAAACACACTCGCGTACGTAGTGCGCAAAGCGCACGCACGCTAATCGAGATCGCACGGGATGAACCCAAACGGCCGACGCGACCCCACGCGCCGATGATGAGCGCCACACATGCTACCCGGAACCGCTGTCGAACCCTTACTGGTGGGCAATCGGCAGGGCGCCTGCGCATCTTGCGGATCGGTATGGACCTACTCTCGCAATGTGACGTCACAAACCTACGGCCTCATCCTGGCACGACAATTTTGTTTTGCGCAATAAAGGAGAACCCGCGGCGCAATAATTGCCGCGTGCGGATCGAAGCGCGTTTGTCCTCCCGAGAGGCCGCAAAGTGCCCGTCGCACGGTGCTTGGTTGCACGAAGTAATGTGTCGCAACACACGCCTTGTGGTATCGAGCCAACACGAAAAAAAAGCCCTCGTTTGAGGGCC
The DNA here is from genome assembly GCF_050434205.1 of Paraburkholderia sp. GAS348. Lineage (NCBI taxonomy): Bacteria > Pseudomonadati > Pseudomonadota > Betaproteobacteria > Burkholderiales > Burkholderiaceae > Paraburkholderia > Paraburkholderia sp. GAS348. The sequence continues at coordinate 91,379 of NZ_JBNPVT010000008.1, read as the reverse complement.
ATATGTGAGTGCCGTGCTATGTGCGTCGCAGCGTCGCTGCGTTGTGTAAGCCTGCGAAAGGTTTGGCTTATTCGCTCACGTCGCCATCCACATAGCGCCAGTGTCCGTCTTCGCCACGTAGAAAGCGGCTCAACTCGTGCAGCCGGTGGGCGCGGCCCCCTACCTTGTATCGTGCGACGAATTCAACGGTCGCGTGATCGGCGTCGGTTTCAGTGAAGGCCTTGATCTGCAGTCCAAGCCAACGCGGCGCGTCGGGGGCGCCAGGGTCGGCGTCGAGATCCGCGGGGCAGGTGTGCGGCGCCCAGGTCGCGCGCAAATAATCCGTTGCGCCCACAACATACGCGCTGTAACGCGAGCGCATCAGTTCGAGCGCGCGCGGCGCGGTTTCGCCGCCATCAATGTAGCGGCCGCAACATTGCGCGAAGCGGGGCGGTTTGGCGCCGCTTCGCCGATCGGGCGCGGCGGCGCCACATGGGCAGTCGGACGGTCGTTGCATTGACAACAATGGCTTATTCATCAAACTTTCAGCCGAGACCGCGTGCGATCAAAATTTTCTGGATGTCGCTGGTGCCTTCGTAAATCTGGCACACGCGGACATCGCGGTAGATGCGCTCCACGGGGAAGTCGCTCAGATAGCCGTAGCCGCCATGAATCTGCAGGGCTGCCGAGCAGATTCTCTCGGCGGCTTCCGAGGCGAACAGCTTGGCCATCGCGGCCTCGGTCAGGCAAGGCTGGCCGGCGTCTTTCAGCGAAGCCGCGTGCCAGATCAACTGGCGCGCGGCTTCGAGTTGGGTCGCCATATCGGCGAGACGGAATTGCACGGCCTGGTGCGAAAACAGCGGCTGCCCGAAGCTTTCGCGCTCCTTCGCATAGCCCAATGCCGCCTCGAACGCGGCGCGCGCCATGCCGACGCTCTGCGCCGCGATACCAATGCGCCCGCCTTCGAGCCCCGATAGCGCAATCCGATAGCCTTCACCTTCCGCGCCAATCAGATTCGTGGCCGGTACGCGGCAATCTTCAAAAATAATCTGGGCCGTGTCCGACGAATGCTGGCCAAGCTTCTCTTCGACTCGCGCGACGATGTACCCCTTCGTGTCGGTCGGCACGATAAACGCGCTGATGCCGCGCTTGCCCGCCGCCTTGTCGGTCACGGCCATGACGATCGCGACGTTGCCATTCTTGCCGCTCGTGATGAACTGTTTGACGCCATTCAACACGTAGGTGTCGCCATCGCGTGTCGCGGTGGTGCGCAGCGCGGATGCGTCAGAACCCGCTTGCGGTTCGGTCAGACAAAACGCGCCGAGCATCTCGCCGCGCGCGAGCGGCGTGAGCCAGTCGCGTTTCTGCGCGTCGTTGCCATAGGTCAGCAGAATGCTGCACACCGGGCAGTTGTTGACGGAGATCGCGGTCGAGGTGCCGCCGTCGCCCGCCGCGATTTCTTCGAGGATCAGCGCGAGCGCCAGCGCGTCCATGCCGGCGCCGCCGTACGCTTCGGGCACCAGCACGCCATAGGCGCCGAGTTCGGCGAGCTGGTGGTGCACGTCCTTTGGAAAGATGCGCTCGCGGTCCCATTGCGCCGCATGCGGGGTGACCGCTTCGCGGACGAATGTGCGCACCGCATCGCGGACCATCAGGTGATCCTGATCAAGCACCATGGTTCGGTCTCCTCGTTAGTCTCCCCATCTGTTTCCTCACCAGTCGAGCGCCGTGCCGTCGTATTGATAGAAGCGGCCGTTGAACGCTTCGCGCGCGGCCGCAGCCTGTGCGAGCACTTCGCGCATGCCGGTCACGCTCCGTGCAGGATCGATTGCCGCCTGAGCGCCGCCCATGTCGGTGCGCACCCAGCCAGGGTGCAGCGAAATACACGTTGCGCGCATGGTATCCAGCGAGGCGACTTTCAGTGCGTCGTTGAGCGCCGCCTTGCTCGCGCGGTACAGCCAGCCGGTCGTGCCGCTTGCGTCGCCGATGCTACCCATCTTGCTCGAAATCACCGCGAACACACCGCCGGCTTGTTCGACGAGCGGCAGCAGGATCGGCATCAACTGCATCGGACCGCGCACGTTGGTGTGCATGACCTGGTCGAAGTCTTCGGCCGTGATCGTTTCGATGTCCTCGGTGCGCGGGCCGTACACGCCCGATACCAGCACCGCCGCGTCGAGCTGTTCGCCGTCGAGCTTCCAGCCGAGCGCTGCGATTTCTTCGGGCGCGGTGACGTCGAGTGAAAAGGTCTCGGCGCCGAGCGCCTTCAGCGCGTCGAGCGCGACGCTGTCGCGCGCGGTGGCGAGCACCCGCCAGCCGCTTTTCTTGTACTGCCGCACGAACTCCTGGCCGATGCCGCGCGATGCACCGACGATCAACACTGTCTTCATCGAATCACCTCAAGCTCTCCAACGCCGAAAAACTGTGCATCAAACCAGTTCAATGCCCATCGCGGTCGCTTCGCCACCGCCGATGCATAGCGTCGCGACGCCGCGCTTGAGACCGCGCTTTTTCAACGCGCCGATCAGCGTGACGAGAATGCGCGCGCCCGATGCGCCGATGGGATGGCCGAGTGCACAGGCGCCGCCGTTCACGTTGACCTTGTCATGCGGCAGATGATGTTCCTTCATCGCGGCCATCGTCACCACCGCGAACGCCTCGTTGATTTCATACAGATCCACTTCGTCGGCGCGCCAGCCGTTTTTCTCGAACAGCTTGCGAATCGCGCCGACCGGCGCGGTGGTGAACTTCGCCGGTTCCTGCGCGAAGGTGGAGTGGCCGACCACGCGAGCAAGCGGTTCGACACCGAGACGCTTCGCGGTCGATTCACGCATCATTACAAGCGCCGCGGCGCCGTCGGAAATCGATGACGAGTTCGCCGCCGTCACCGTGCCGGTTTTGCTAAACGCGGGCTTGAGCGTCGGAATCTTGTCGAGGTTCGCTTTGAACGGTTGTTCATCGTGATCGATGGTCACGTCGCCCTTGCGGCTTTCCACCTTCACCGGCGCGATTTCCCATGTAAACGAGCTGTCTTCATTCGCGCGCTTCGCCCGATTCAGGGACTCGACGGCGAACGCATCCTGCGCTTCGCGCGTGAAGTCGAACGACGCCGCGCACTCCTCGGCGAAGGTACCCATCAAACGGCCCTTTTCGTAGGCGTCTTCGAGACCGTCGCAGAACATGTGGTCGATCACCTGGCCGTGGCCCATGCGCATGCCACTACGCGCCTTCGGCAGCAGGTACGGCGCGTTGCTCATGCTCTCCATGCCCCCCGCGACGATCACGTCGGCCGAGCCCGCGGCCAGCATGTCGTGCGCGAACATCGCCGCGCGCATGCCGGAGCCGCACATCTTGTTGACCGTGGTGCTGCCGGTGGCGAGCGGCAAGCCGGCGCCGAGTGCGGCCTGGCGCGCGGGCGCCTGACCGAGGCCGGCGGGCAGCACGCACCCCATCACCACTTCGTCGATCTGCTCGGGTTTCAACCCGGCGCGTTGCACCGCGGCTTCGATTGCAATCGAGCCCAACTGCGGCGCGGTGAGCGAAGCGAAATCGCCCTGAAATGCCGCCATCGGCGTGCGGGCCACACCGACGATCACGATCGGATCAGATTTTGTCTCACTCATGCTTGCCTCACTCATGTTTAAGTTCATTGATCACACCTTCGACGATGGCCGGCACCTCGCCGAGCTGGGCCGCATCGGCGGCGACCATGTCGTTGTCCGCTTTGTGCGCGCCGCTGGCCGACACGGCAGCGACGCAGCTCTTATAGGCCGCATCTAGCGCGGCAGGGTCGCTAATCGTCATGCCGAGGTTGCGCACCTTGCCGTCGTGCACGCCATACACCCAGCCATGCACGGTCAGTTCCTGGCCGCGCGCCCACGCGTCGTTGACGATGGTGGTCCGGCATACGTTCATGACCTGTTCGATTGCGTTCAACTCGACCAGACGCCGATGGCGCGCCTCGCCAAGCGGCCACTCTTCGATCAGCGCGGCGTGCTTGGTGCGCACGTCCTGCACGTGATGCAGCCAGTTGTCCGCGAGACCCACGCGTCGGCCATGCAGCGCCGCGGCGACACCCGAGCAGCCATAATGACCTACCACCATGATGTGCTTGACCTTCAGCAGATCGACGGCGAACTGGATCACCGACAGGCAGTTCAGATCCGTATGCACCACCACGTTGGCGATATTTCTGTGCACGAACACTTCGCCAGGCGGCAGGCCGATGATCTGATTGGCCGGCACGCGTGAATCGGAGCAGCCGATCCACAGATATTCGGGTGTCTGCTGGTGCGCGAGGCGCGAAAAGTACTCAGGATCTTCGGACAGCTTGCGGGTCACCCATGCGTCGTTGTTGTCGAACAGATGAGCAAGCGGATTGGCAGCGGGAGAAGCGTTCGTATTCATGGTGAGTCTGGGCGGTTGCTCGACCGATTGACCGGTCGATGTCGTTACATAAGGTTCGGACGATGCATTCAACGATGCGGGCGGCGCATGCGGCGCATGAGGTTTAAGCCACGCGCACGGTGCGTTCATCTGCCTGGTTCTCCGATTGTCCGGACGCCGTATCGGCGAATCGTTCCGGATAGCGGATGCGGAAGCGCACGCTGCTGTCGTACGGGAAAAAGTCGGGCAGTTCGCCTTTTAATAGTTGATCCTTGTGCCGTTGCCATAGCGCCGGATCGAAGAAGTCCGCGTGATGCTGCATGAAGGATCGGCGCACGCGCGGGTCGCCGAGCAAAAACGTGCCGTAGGTCTCCGGGAAAATGTCGTGCGGGCCGACCGAGTACCACGGCTCGCCCGACATTTCGTCTTCCTCGTTACGTGGCGCCGGCACCGCGCGCACGTTGCATTCCGTCAGGTATTCGATTTCATCGTAGTCGTAGAACACGACGCGGCCATGACGCGTCACGCCGAAGTTCTTGTACAGCATGTCGCCAGGGAAGATGTTCGCCTGCATCAATTCCTTGATCGCGTTGCCGTATTCCTTGATGCCGTGATCGATGTCGTCGTCGCTGCCGCTTTGCAGGAACAGATTGAGCGGCACCATCCGGCGTTCGATGTACATGTGGCGAATCACCAGGTTGTCGCCGTCGTGTTCGATCAAGGACGGGACTTCCTTTTCGAGTTCGCGCACGAGCGCTTCGTCGAGCCGCGAAATGGGTAGCGCCACGCTCGAATATTCGAGCGTGTCGGCCATGCGGCCCAGCCGGTCATGCCGTTTGACGAGCTGATACTTTCCCTTGATCTGCTCGCGCGTGGTTTCCTTCGGCGGCGGGAAGTGATCTTTGATCAGCTTGAATACGTACGGAAACGACGGCAATGTAAACACCAGCATCACGAGCCCTTTGATGCCGGGCGCGATGATGAACTGATCGCTGGAATGCTTCAGATGGTGCAGCAGATCGCGATAGAACAGATTCTTGCCCTGCTTCTGCAAACCCACCGACGTATAGATTTCCGCCTTCGGTTTGCCCTGCATGATCGTGCCGAGAAATTCGACGTAGGCGGAGGGCACTTCCATGTCCACCAGGAAATACGAATGCGAGAAGCTGAAGATGATCAGCAACTGATCGCGTTTGAGCAGCACGGTATCGAGTGCAAGCACGCCGGGCTTCACATGGCGCAGCGGCACCGCGAACGGCAACAGCATATCGCCGTTGATGATCCGTCCAACGATATACGCCGAGTTGTTCCGATAAAACAGCGACGAGAGCACGTGAATCTGGAAGTTGGGCGCTTCGTCGAACACGCCGAACGCGTCGTAGATCGCCTGCATCACGCATGCAACGTCGCGCGTCAGATCCTCAAACGGCGGTTCCAGCTGGAAATTGGTGACGATGCGCTCGAGCGTGGCGGCAAGACCGTCCTTGCCGGGGTAGTACGCGCGATAGGTCGGCTTCGCCGCCGGTTCGTCGTTCTCGATGTACTCAGTCGAGATCGCCGGACGCACGAAAATGAAGTCGTTGCTGAAGTACGAACGGTGCAGGATCTTGCAGCACACCGAATTGAAGAACGTCTCCGCGCACTCGGGCTGGCGGTGCGTGGTCAGGAGGCCGATGTAGTGGAGCTTGATCTGCTGCCATACTTCGTCGTCGATATTCTCGGCGTCGTATTCGTCTTCGAGCAGTTCGACGCATTCCTCGACGCGATCGTCGTATGAGGTAATGCGCTCGCGCGCCAGGGTTTGCAGGCCATGCCAGTCGGCAGCTTCGAAGAGCGATTTGGCATGGATCGCGGCGTCGCGGAAGATCCGGTAGTGCCGATCGAATCCTTCGAGCATCGTCTGCGCGACGTCAAAGCCGATCTGCGACGACAACAGTTTGGGGAAGTGATTCATGTCGACCGTGCATTCATCCCATGTCGTGAAGACACCCGTGATTGTATCGTCCGGGTGGGCTTAGGCGGACCTCTTAAGCGGACCTGGTTTCGCGTGCGCCGCTTTCCAGCAGCGCGCGCGCCTGGGCTTCGTATTGCGCGAGGTCTTCGAGCGTCGCGTTCAGATCTTCCAGTTGACGTTCGAGCACGTCGCGATGGCGCGCCACCGTGGCAAGGAAGGCGTGCAATTGCGGCACGGTGTCGGTTGGCGACTCATAGACATCGAGCAGATCGCGGATTTCCGACAGCGTGAAGCCGAGCCGCTTGCCGCGCAGGGTGAGCTTCAGGCGGGTTCGGTCGCGGCCCGAATAGACGCGCCGCAAGCCGCTCGAACCCTCACGGCTGGGCGAGAGTAAACCCTGGTCTTCATAGAAGCGGATCGCCCGAGGCGTGACGTCGAATTCGCGCGCGAGCTCGGTGATCGTGTATTGCGTGTTCATCGGGGCATTCCGTGACCGGGCAGAAAATCGGATTGAACGATAGAATCGACGTTTACGTTATCGTCAACTTGATCGAAACGCAACTACGGCGCAATACGGCACCGGTATGTCCTGACCGGGCCGCAACCACGTCGTCCGGCATCGCATACCTCGCCATGCCGGACGGCCGACGGAGGAAGACAACCACAATGAATGCACTCGAACATCAACTCGACTACCCGTTCAACGACACCTTGCCCGAAGCGGGCCATGCGATGGCAGTCGCGCCCGGCGTGTTCTGGCTGCGCATGCCGCTGCCGTTCGCACTCGATCACATCAATCTGTGGCTGCTACGCGATGAGATCGACGGTCAGCAAGGCTGGACGGTAGTCGACTGCGGCATTGCATCGGACGGGATCAAGGAGAGCTGGGAGAAAGTGTTCGACTCCGTGTTCGACGGCCTGCCGGTGCTGCGCGTGATCGTCACGCATTGCCATCCGGACCACATCGGCCTCGCGCACTGGATTTGCACCGGCGGCGACAAGAAGCGCTGGGACGTGCGCTTGTGGATGACGCTCGGCGAATACATGCAGGCACGCGTGATGGCGGCCGGCGACGGCTCGAATGCGGGCGGCGAGGGCGCGGCACGTCACTTTGCGCGGCATGGTCTGAACGATCAGGTGTCGCTTGAGAAGCTGCGTAATCGCACGAGCTACTACTCGAGCCTCGTGCCGGCAATTCCTGGTCAGTACCGCCGCCTGCGCGAAGCGGATGGCGTGAAGATCGGCGGCAAGACGTGGCGGGTGGTGACCGGCTTCGGCCACTCTCCGGAACACTGCGCGTTGCATTGCGAAGAGACCGGCACGCTGATCTCCGGCGACATGGTGCTGCCGCGCATTTCGACTAACGTCTCGGTGTTCGACATGGAGCCGGAAGGCACGCCGCTCGCGCTATATCTGGAATCGCTCGGCCGCTATGAGACGATGCCGGATGACACGCTCGTGCTGCCCTCGCATGGCAAGCCGTTTCGTGGCGTGCGCACGCGCATCAGGCAATTGCGTGAGCATCATGACGCGCGTCTGGCCGAGGTGCGCGAGGCATGTGCGGAGAAGCCGCAGAGCGCCGCGGATATCGTGCCGCTCATGTTCAAGCGCCAGCTCGACATCCATCAGATGACGTTCGCGATGGGCGAAGCGTTGGCGCACCTGCATCTGCTGTGGCTCGGGGGTGAGTTGAAGCGCACGCAGGATGCGGATGGGGTGATCCGGTTTTCGGCGTAAGCGAGTTTGTCCATCGATAAAAAAGCCCGGTGCGCAACCGGGCTTTTTTGCAAGCGGCGTGGCTGACGCTTATTGCACCGCTCTACTGCACCGCCACCGTCCCAAAGTTCTGCCGTCCGAACGGACTCACGTGATAGCCGCTCACCGTCGCGCGCGTGATGGCCGCTGCCGTCGGGTAACCCAGCGGAATCCACAGCGCCTGATCGTGGATGATCTGCTGCGCCTGTTCATACGCCTTCGCGCGTTTGGCCTGATCGGGCGTTGTCTTGCCGTCGGCGATCAGCTTGTCCAGATCCTGATCGCAGAAGCGTGCAAAGTTGATCCCTGACTTCACCGCGTTACAACTGAAGAGCGGCGACAGATAGTTGTCCGGATCGCCATTGTCGCCGGCCCAGCCCATGAACAGCGTGTCGTGCTGGCCCTGCTTTGCCTGCTTGATCAACTCGCCCCATTCGATCACCTTCACATCCGCCTTCACGCCGATCTTGGCGAAGTCGGCTTGCAGCAGTTCGGCGCCGGCTTTCGGATTCGGATTCAGCACGCTGCCGTTCGGACGCACCCAGATCGTTGTTTCGAAGCCGTTCGGATAGCCTGCGTCCGCGAGCAGTTTCTTCGCCTTCACCGGATCGTACGGCCATGCTTTCACTGCCTTGTCGTAGCTCCAGGTGTTAGGCGGATACGGATTGACGGCCGGCGTCGCAGTGTTGTCGAAGATCGCCTTCAGGTACGTGGTGCGGTCGAATGCCATGTTCAGGGCGGCGCGCACCTTCTGATTGTCGAGCGGCTTCTTCTGCGTGTTCAGTGCGACGAAGGCGGTCATGAAGGCCGGTGTCTGCACGATGGCGAGCGACTTGTCGCCCTTCGCTTCGGCGAGATCCTGCGGCTTCGGCGACAGCGCGATCTGGCATTCGCCCGCCTTCACCTTTTGGGCGCGCACCGTGGCGTCCGGCGTGATCGCGTAGATCAGGCGGTCGATCTTCGGCTTTGCACCCCAGTACGTCGGGTTCACGTCGTAGCGGATCACCGCGTCTTTGGTGTAGCTCTTCAATTCGAATGGACCGGTGCCGATCGGCTTCGAATTCAGGTCGGCCTGTTTGCCGTCCTTGAGCAACTGGTCGGCGTATTCAGCCGAATAGATCGAGGCAAAACCCATTGTCAGGATCGACACGAAGGTCGCGTCCGGCGCGTTCAGTTCGAACTTGACGGTGTTGTCGTCGACCTTGCTGACCGATTTGATGAGCTTGGGCAAACCCATCGATTGCGCGTGCGGAAAGCCGCTTGCGCCCGCCACCTTGTGCCACGGATTGCTGTCGTTGAGCATGCGGTCGAACGTGAAGACGACGTCGTCGGCATTCAGCGCGCGGGTGGGCTTGAAGTAATCGGTAGTCTGGAACTGCACGTTCGGGCGCAGATGGAACGTGTAGGTGAGGCCGTCGGGGCTCACGTCCCACTTGTCGGCCAGCGCGGGCACGACTTTCTTCGCAGCCTCGTCGTACGAGACCAGCGAATTGAAGATCACGTCGGCCGACGCATTGGTCGTAACGAGCGAGTTGAACTGCACGACGTCGAAGCCGTCAGGGCTCGACTCGGTACAGACGGTCAACGGTTTGGCGAGCACGAGCGCGGGCGCCGTGAACAGTACGGCGGCTGCGAGCAGTTTGAAGCGCATAGGATCTCCCATAACAAGCGCAGTCAGGCAGTGCGTCTGGTTGTGTAGTTGTATTCCGTTGACGGGCGGCGACCGTTCTGGCCGTCGTCTTTATTGTGATACGTTTCGGGCGCTAGCGCATGGTTTGGCTGGTACCGCACACGCGCGTCTCGGCCTCGGCGAAAGCTTATCGAAGGGTGGTTGCGCCGACAACAATTTAATCCGCATATTCATATGGACAGCGAGAGTCGGTGCGCAGGGGGACGGCCTCGCACGATGGCGTCGTCCGGGGCAGTCTCGAGGCTGCGTGCGGCAGTCACGCGGCTCATGCGAGCATCAGGCGACGCTACCCGGTGACCTGGGCTTTGCGCGGGCGCCTACGGCGCGGCCGCGTGCCCGAGCAGATAAGCGACGCCATCAATCGCCCGCACGCCGTACCACGACACCAGCTCGCCATCGATCAACTCGATACGCTTGCCGGCCAGACGAGGATCGCGTTTCAGTGCGTCGCAATGTGCTTGTGTGAAGCGATAGGGCTCGCTTGAGAGCAGTATGCGATCGACACCGGCAAGCCATGGCGCGTCACCAAAGTCGAGCGTGGGATAACGCGCGGCGCCTGCCGCTCCGCCTTCTACGTCAGGCAGCGTTTGCCAGTTCACGAGCCGCAGCATCGCGGCGATGTAGGTATCGCGGGCAACCGTCATCCATGGCTCGCGCCAGATCAGATACAGCACGTTTTGTTTGGGAAACACCTGCGCGGCGACCTCGCGCAGACGCGCTTCGAGCGCCTCGCTCAAGCGCTGCGCTTCTTGCTCGCGGCCGAAGATGGCGCCCAGCAGCGCATACAGTGAGAGATTGTCCTGCGGCGTCTGCGGATGGGTGACGACGATATGCGGCACGAACGCGCGCAACTGCTCGACGGTATCGCGCTCGTTTTCGTCGATATTGACGATCAGATGGGTGGGGCGCAAAGCACGAATCGCGTCGATATTCACGGATTTGGTGCCGCCGACCTTGCGCACCTGCCGCACTTTGTCACGTGGATGCACGCAAAAACCGGTGCGCCCGACGATCTGTCTGTCGAGCCCCAAAGCGAACAGCAATTCGGTGATGCTAGGCACCAGCGAGACGATGCGTGTATCGACGCCCGACGTGTCGGCTCCCGGCGCACTGGCGGCCGACGCATGGGCGCCCCGCGTATCGACGCCCGACGCATGGACGCCCCCCATTTCATGCGCGACGCCGGCTGCATCGATCGCACGCGGCTGCATGATTTACTCGGCGACCGCGCGAGGCTTGCGCGGCGCGCGTTCGAAGGCGCGGTCGTAGAGCCGGCGCGGCAGCATATGCAGCAGCATTGCTACGATGCGCATCTGCCACGGGAACACCGCGAAGGCCGTCTGCCGTTCGACCGCGCCTGCGACCTTCACGGCGAAGCGGTCGGCGTCCATCAGGAACGGCATGCGGTACGGGTTGTGTTCGGTCATCGGCGTGCGGATATAGCCGGGCGCGATGGTGACCACGCCGACGCCCAGCGGCCGCATCTCGACGCGCAACGCTTCCAGATACTTGAGCGCGGCCGACTTCGACGCGCTGTACGCGCCGGACCCCGGCAGACCGCGCACACCGGCGATGCTGGCGATCCCGACCAACGTGCCTTTCTTCGCGGCAACCATCGCGGCGGCGAACGGCTCGAAGGTGGCGACCATGCCGAAGTAATTGACATCCATGACTTCGCGGAACGTGCGCAGATCGCCGTGCCCGGTGAGCGCACCGCGGCTGATGCCGGCATTGGCGATCACGACGTCCGGCAAACCGTGCTGCGCGATGAATTGCGCGGCCGCATCGGCGAGCGCCTCGGCATCGCGAACGTCGACGGAATAAACGGCGATGGAATTTTGCGGATGGGACTGCTGGAAGGCGGCGAGGGCGTCGCCGCGGCGGGCAATCAGGCCGAGAATCGCACCGCGCCGCGCATATTCGGCGGCGAGCGCGAGGCCGATGCCACTCGAAGCGCCGGTAATGAAAACCTTCAGGGGGGAACTCATTCCGGCGCCTTCAACATTACATCTTCTTGGCGCGGACTTGCTGCACCAGGTAGTCGAGTACCTGGATCGTGCCCGGCAGGCTGTTGGTCGCCGCCGGACCGGTCTCATACTTGCCCTGCACGGCCAGCGTCGGCACGCCGTCGATCTTGTAGTCGTCCAGCAGCTTCTTGTCTTTTTGCAACGCGCTTTGCGTCGAGAACGAGTTGTACGCGTCCATGTACTTCTTCGGATCGACGCCATTCTTCGCAAGGAACTTGGCCTGATCTTCCGGCGTCAGCAGGTAGTTCTTGTTGACGTGGATTTCATTGAAAACCTTCGGCGTGAGCTGCGTCGCAAGGCCGAGTGCGTCGAGCGCGTGGAACATCTTCGAGTGCGGGATGAAGTCGTCGCGGAAGGCAACCGGCACGCGCTTGAACACCACGTCCGGACCTTGCTTCTTCACCCATGCCTCGAGGTACGGGTTGAATTCATTGCAGTGCGGGCAGCCGTACCAGAAGAATTCGGTGACTTCGATCTTGCCGGCGGGCTCGTCCGTAGGTTGCGGCGTGGACAGCACGGTGTAGTCCTTGCCGGAAACCGGCGCGGCAGGCGATGCATGCGCCGTGGCGGCAACCAGGCCCAGCGAGAGGAACAGAATGCTCAGCAGTTTTTTCATGTTTTGTTGACCCAAGTAGGCGGTAAAGCGGTGGCGCCACGCAAATGCCCGTCACCGTTTTCAATGTCGGCGTTAGACGCTCTGGTCGTCTGTTGTGCTTGTCGGTTGTACTTGTGACTCGCGCCGCATGCCGATAGTTCGGCGGCGGCGCGTTCCGGCAAATCACCGTTTGTTTATTGTTTGCTTATTGCTTCGTAAAGCGGATCACGGCGGTATCCACGCCCGCGTCGGACAGACGCTGACGGCTAGAATTCATGTCTTCGAACTTCGAGAACGGGCCGATACGCACACGGTAGTACGTCACGCCGCCTGCATCGCGCTGCGTGACCTTCGATTCGAAGCCTTGGAAGGCGAGGCGCGCGCGCTGCTGCTCGGCGTCGGCCGAGGTCTTGTAGGCGCCCACTTGCAGGAAATAGCCCGTGTTCGCGTCACCCGCTGTCGGCGCGGCGCTCGAACCCGGCTTGGCGTTGGCCGCCGTGGTGGCCGTGCTCTTCGGCACCGAGCCTGCCGCGGTGGCCGGCGGTGTGCTGGAGCCTTGCGGCTTTTTAGCCGGTGCGGCGGCGGTGCCGTTGTCGTTATCCTGCGCCGGCTTTGGTGCGACTGCCGCGCCGTTCGCGTTGCCATTCGATGGCGGCACTTCGACGATCTGCGGTTCTTCCAGCATGCCGGACTGCGTTTGCGAGTTGGTCTGGCCCGGTGCGGTGTTCGGCGGCGCCGGTTGCGCGGCTTGCGGTACCGGCTGGCCCGGCGTCTTGCCTTGCAGCGGACGGTTCGGGTCGTATTGCTGCCCCTGGCTCGCGCCGGTGTCGGGCGCCGCGGGCGGTGCGACCTTCGAGACAAATGGCGTAGGCGCACGGGTGATATACAGCGCCACCACTACCGCGATCGCGAGACCGACGATCAGGCCCAGCACGATGCCGAGAAAAGTCCCCCCGGTTTGCTTCGATTGCGATTGCTTTGTTGTGCGGCGTGGTTTTGCCATCGTATGAATCACCTGCAAAAAGAATCCTGGAACGGCCGTCGATTATAACGACGGCCGCGTGCATGTTGCGCCTGAGGACTTACATCTTGACGGGAGCGGAGACGCCGATCGTCGCGAGACCGTTGGCCAGCACCTGACGCGTGGCCGCGAGCAGCGCGACGCGCGCGTTGCGCTCGGCAGCGTCGTCGACCAGCACGCGTTCGGCTCTGTCATTGTAGAACGAGTGGAATTCGCCGGCGAGGTCGCGCAGATAGAACGCGACCGCGTGCGGCGCGAGTTCGTCGGCCGCGTGTTGCAGCATGTCCGGGAACTCGGCGAGCTTGTTCAGCAAGGCCATGGCGCGTTCGCTGGTGAGCGGCGACACGTCCACCTGGTCCAGCGTGCTTTCGTCCGTGCTGTAGCGCGCCTTGCTTTCCGCGATGACCGAGCAGATCCGCGCATGCGCATACTGCACGTAGTGCACCGGATTTTCGTCGTTCTGTTTCAACGCCAGGTCGATGTCGAACACGAATTCCGTATCCGCCTTGCGCGAAATCAGGAAGAAACGCACGGCGTCGCGGCCGCGGCGAATTGTCTCTTCGTCGATCAGGTCGACGGCGGCTTCCGAGCCCGGCGTCGCGCCGCCAGACCATTCGATCAGGTCGCGCACCGTCACATAGCTGCCGGCGCGCTTCGAGATTTTCACCTCTTCGCCGTTGCGCATCACCGTGACCATCTTGTGCAGGATGTAGTCGGGATAGCCCTTCGGAATGCCGACGCCGAGACCTTGCAGGCCAGCGCGCACGCGCGCGATCGTGCCGTGGTGGTCCGAACCCTGAATGTTGATCACCTTGGTAAAGCCGCGTTCCCACTTGGCGACGTGGTAGGCGACGTCCGGCACGAAGTACGTGTAGGTGCCGTCGCTCTTGCGCATCACGCGGTCTTTGTCGTCGCCGTCGTCGGTGGTGCGCAGCCACAGCGCACCTTCCTGTTCGTAGGTCTTGCCGGCGGCGATCAGCGCCTCGACGGTCTTCTCGACCCGGCCTTCCTTGTATAGCGACGACTCCAGGTAGTACTGGTCGAACTTCACGCCGAACGCCTGCAGGTCCATATCCTGCTCGCGGCGCAGATACGCGACCGCGAAGCGGCGGATCGCGTCGAGGTCCTCGATGTCGCCCGCACCGGTGACCGGCTCGCCGTCGCTTGCGGCCACCGTCGCGCCGCTCAGATAGTCTTTCGCGATGTCGGCGATGTACTCGCCGTTATACGCCGAGGCGGGCCAGCCTTCGTCGCCGGGGGCGAGGCCGCGGGCGCGCGCCTGGGTCGACACGGCAAGCGTGTGGATCTGCACGCCGGCGTCGTTGTAATAGAACTCGCGATGCACGTCATAGCCTTGGCTAGCCAGCACGTTCGAGAGCGCGTCGCCGAGCGCCGCCTGGCGGCCATGGCCGACGTGCAGCGGGCCGGTCGGATTGGCCGAGACGAATTCGATCAGCACGTGCTTGCCGGCGTCGCGCTGCGAACGGCCGAAGGCATCCTGTTCGGCGAACACGGCGGCGATCACGGCCTGCTTGGCAGCGGGCGCGAGGCGCAAGTTGATGAAGCCGGGGCCGGCCACTTCGGCGGCATCCACGAGACCCTTGGCCCGCGGCTGCGCGAGCAGCGCGTCGACGATCTGTTGCGCCAGCTGGCGCGGGTTGGCGCGCAGCGGCTTGGCGAGTTGCATCGCCACGTTGCAGGCGACGTCGCCGTGCGCGGCCACCTTGGGCCGCTCCAGCGTGATCGTGGGCGAGACAAAGGCGGCTTCGTTCGCGCCCTGAGTTGCTTCAGCAACCTGCTTCACCGTGTCGGCGAGCAGTGTTTCGAGGGTATGTTTATGTGCAGGCAGCATGCTTGTTGCGAGTCCAGTGAGGCAATCCGGTGATGCGGAAGAAGCGGCGGCCGCGCGCGAAGCGCAGCCGATTCGTTAGAAGCGTGGAAAGCGGCGATGCACCGGCCGGGACGCGCCTGGCACCTGGGGCGCCATCAGGCACGTCGCGGGCAACGCGGTTCGCAGCGGCATGCCGAGGCGCTTGCAACTGCGGCTTGGCGCAGCCGCATGCGGTTTCGGCCAACCGGGCCAGCCATGTCGCCTGCGCAATGCCGCGCGCGGCGCTTTGCGGCGTGCTTTTCCGTCCAGACGGATTTTAGCAGGTGCTAATATGTTCAATGAGATGCCCACCAAGGGCCGTGGCCGCCGCGCCTGATCGGCGTGTCAACGAAACGCGCGCCGACGGCGGGCTTACAGCCGTTCGAGCGTCAATCCAACATAACGAAAAAGGGAACAGTCATGCTGATTACTTTCAAATGTCGCGCCGCGCCGGACGTGATGATGCTGGAGAATCTCGCTCAGTACCTGGTTGGCATTGTCGGCAAGCGCTTGGGTGAGCGAGGTGTCATCACCCACGACGAACTGAGTGTCGCGATCACGAAACTCGAAGCGGCGATCAGCGTCGACAAACAGGAACGTGCCGAGCACGAGGGCCATTTCCACGAAGGCGAAGACGGTCACGAGCATCATGAGATTCCGCCGGGACTTGCCCAGCGCGCGTATCCGTTCCTCGACATGCTGCGCGCCGCGCAGAAAGAAAACGCGGATATCGTTTGGGGTCTCTGATACCGGAGCGGTCCGCCAGCGGTGGCGTTCGCAGCGCCTCGCAGCGCTGCGCTGCGCAGACTGTGACGCATCAATGAAAAGAGCCCGCATCAGCGGGCTCTTCGTCTTGTGCGGGCCTTCACGGGCCTTGGCGGCCCGTCTGCCGAACCCGTTTACTGGCTGGCGGCATCCGCCGATGCGGCCATCGGTGCCGACGCACCCTTCTTCATTTTCTGCTTCTTGGGCTTCTTGACGTGCTTTTCCGTAGGCGGCGAATAGGAACTCACCGAACTGGCAGGCTGGGCTAGCGCCACCGAGGCGCTTGCTGCAAGCGAAACAGCCGTCAATAACAGCGTCAGCTTCTTCATACGATTCTCTCCGTTGACGATTGCAATTTGATAAGCCGACGCGTTTGGCCGCGTCTGGCGGGTTGAAGCCATTTCAGTCTACAAAGCCGAAAATTGCACTGCCGCAAATATTCAGCCTAGCGTGTCCGATATAGTAGGTTTCCCGCCCCGCAAGGCTTACAGCAACGGCGCGAGAGCCCGTTCGGCGTCTGTTTTCGACAACGACATGCGTTTTGCGTAGTCTTCCAGCTGGTCCTGGCCGATCTTGCCGACCGAGAAATAGGTGCTGTCCGGGTGGGCCAGATAGAAGCCGGAGACGCTAGCCGCCGGCAGCATGGCCAGCGATTCGGTCACGCTCATGCCGATTTCCGTGGCTTGCAGCACGTCGAACATGTCGCGTTTCACGAGGTGGTCCGGGCAGGCCGGGTAGCCCGGCGCCGGGCGGATGCCGTGGTACTTTTCGGCGATCAGGTCGTCGTTCGAAAGCGTTTCGGCGTTCGCGTAGCCCCAGAGATCACGGCGCACGCGGGCATGCATCGCTTCGGCAAAGGCTTCGGCGAAGCGGTCAGCGAGCGCCTTGAGCATGATCGCGCTGTAGTCGTCGAGATCCTTTTCGAACTGCTTTTCCTTCACGTCGACGCCCAGACCCGCCGTGACCGCGAACATGCCGATGTAGTCGGCCACCCCCGAATCCTTCGGCGCGATGAAGTCGGCGAGCGAGCGGTTGGGGCGCATCACGCCGTCCACCACCGGCCGCACGCTTTGCTGGCGCAGGTTGCGCCACGTGAGCGCCACTTCCGAACGCGATTCGTCCGTGTAGATCTCGATGTCGTCGTCGTTCACCGTGTTGGCCGGCAGCAGCGCGATCACGCCGTTAGCCTGCAGCCAGCGGCCCTGGATCAGGCGCGCGAGCATCGACTTGCCGTCCGAAAATACGCGGCGGGCCGATTCGCCGACGATCTCGTCGTTCAGGATCGCGGGGTACGGGCCGGCGAGGTCCCAGGTCTGGAAGAACGGACCCCAGTCGATGTAGTTCGCCAGCTCGCTCAGGTCGAAGTTCTTGAACACGCGGCGGCCGATGAACTTCGGCTTGACCGGCTGGTAGCCGGCCCAATCGACCTTGGTCTTGTTCGCGCGGGCTTCGGCGAGCGTGACCATCGGCAGGGCTTTCTTGTTGGCGTGCTGGTCGCGGATACGGTCGTAGTCGGCCTTGAGGTCGTCGACATACTTCGCCGCGCCCTCATCGGACAGCAGGCTCGAGGCCACGGAGACCGAGCGCGATGCGTCCGGCACATACACCACCGGGCCTTCGTAATGCGGTGCGATCTTCACGGCGGTGTGCACGCGCGAGGTGGTTGCGCCGCCGATCAGCAAAGGGATCTTCTTCACGCGGAAGTAGTCGTCGCGCTGCATTTCCGAGGCGACGTAGGCCATCTCTTCGAGGCTCGGCGTAATCAGACCGGATAAGCCGATGATGTCCGCGCCCTCGACCTTCGCTTTGGCGAGAATGTCGTTGCACGGCACCATCACGCCCATGTTGACCACTTCGAAGTTATTGCACTGAAGCACGACCGAGACAATGTTCTTGCCGATGTCGTGCACGTCGCCCTTCACCGTAGCGATGACGATCTTGCCCTTGGCGCGCACGTCGGCGCCGGCTTCGGCGAGCAGCTTCTTTTCTTCTTCGATGTACGGGATCAGATGCGCGACAGCCTGCTTCATCACGCGGGCCGACTTCACGACCTGTGGCAGGAACATCTTGCCCTGACCGAACAGGTCGCCGACGATGTTCATGCCGTCCATCAGCGGGCCTTCGATCACGTTGATCGGACGGCCGCCGGCAGCGGCGATTTTCGCGCGTACTTCCTCGGTGTCTTCGACGATGAAGTTGGTGATGCCGTGCACCAGCGCATGCGACAAACGCTTCTCGACGGGCTGGTTGCGCCATTCGAGGTTCTCTTCTTTCTTCGCGGCGCCGGTCTTGAACTTGTCGGCGATTTCCAGCAGACGATCGGTGCCGTCTTCACGGCGGTTCAGCACGACGTCTTCAACGCGCTCGCGCAACTCCGGATCGAGATCGGCATACACGCCGAGCTGACCCGCGTTGACGATGCCCATGTCCATCCCCGCCTGAATCGCGTGATAGAGGAACACGGTGTGGATCGCCTCGCGCACCGGATCGTTGCCGCGGAACGAGAACGACACGTTCGACACACCGCCGCTGATCTTCGCGTACGGCAGGTTTTCCTTGATCCAGCGTGTCGCGTTGATAAAGTCGACAGCGTAGTTGTTGTGTTCTTCGATGCCGGTCGCAATCGCGAAGATATTCGGATCGAAGATGATGTCTTCCGGCGGGAAGCCGACTTCGTTCACGAGGAAATCGTAGGAGCGCTTGCAGATCTGCGTCTTGCGTTCGAACGTATCGGCCTGGCCTTGTTCGTCGAAGGCCATCACGACCGCGGCCGCGCCGTAGCGGCGAATCAGGTTCGCGTGATGGCGGAACGCTTCTTCGCCTTCCTTCAGCGAGATCGAATTGACGATTGCCTTGCCTTGCACGCACTTCAGACCGGCTTCGATCACGTCCCACTTCGACGAGTCGATCATGATCGGCACGCGCGCGATGTCCGGCTCCGACGCGATCAGATTCATGAAGCGGACCATCGCCGCTTTCGAATCGAGCATCGCCTCGTCCATGTTGACGTCGATGATCTGCGCGCCGTTTTCGACCTGCTGCCGCGCGACCGCGATCGCGTCGTCGAACTGGTCGTTCAGGATCATTCGCGCGAACGCCTTCGAGCCGGTCACGTTGGTGCGTTCGCCGACGTTGATGAAGAGCGTCCCGGACGTGACGTTGAACGGCTCGAGGCCGGAAAGGCGCATGGTGTGATCGGTCATGGCGTAGGTGAGGTTCGGTTGCGTGCGTCGGGTTCGATAGCGGAAGAGCGGAGGGTCAGGGGCGAGCCGCCAGACTCAGGCTGCGTCGCGGTATTGAGTCGGCCATTGGCGCGGCTTTACTTCAGCCAGTGCCTTGGCAATCGCCGCAATATGCTCCGGCGTCGTCCCGCAGCAGCCGCCGGCGATATTCACGAGGCCTGCCTGCGCGAACTCCTTCAGCAATCCCGACGTATCCGCCGGCAATTCGTCGAAGCCCGTATCGCTCATCGGATTCGGCAAACCGGCGTTCGGATAGCACGACACATAGGTGTCGCACAGCTTCGCCAGTTCGGCGATGTACGGGCGCATCAGCGCCGCGCCCAACGCGCAGTTCAAACCGAACGTGAGCGGCTTCGCGTGACGCAGCGAGTTCCAGAAGGCCTCGACGGTCTGTCCCGACAGAATCCGGCCCGAGGCATCGGTGACGGTGCCCGATATCATGATCGGCAGGCGCTCGCCGGTGTCTTCGAACAACTCGTCCAGCGCGAACAGCGCGGCCTTTGCATTGAGCGTGTCGAAGATCGTTTCGACGAGGAACAGATCGCAGCCGCCGTCGAGCAATGCCTTCGCCTGCTCGTAGTACGCCGCGCGCAGTTCGTCGAACGTCACGTTGCGCGCGCCCGGATCGTTCACGTCAGGGGAAATGCTTGCCGTCTTCGGCGTCGGTCCGATCGCGCCGGCGACGAAGCGCGGCTTGTCGGGCGTCGAGTATTTGTCGCAGGCGGCGCGCGCCAGCTTCGCCGATTCGAGATTCATCTCGATGGCGAGGTTTTCCATCCCGTAGTCGGCCTGCGCAACCGTGGTGGCGCCGAACGTGTTGGTCTCGATGATGTCCGCGCCCGCCGCGAGATATTGCTCGTGGATCTCGCCGATGATCTGCGGCTGCGTGATCGACAGCAACTCGTTGTTGCCCTTGATGTCACGCCCGTAGTCCTTGAAGCGCTCGCCACGATAGCGGGCTTCGTCGAGCTTGTAGCGCTGGATCATCGTGCCCATTGCGCCGTCCAGAATCAGGATGCGCGACTTGAGCAGCGCGGGCAGCGCCGTGCCGCGCGTGTAGGCGGCGTCGGGGCGGACTGGCGTGGCGGATTGAGCAGGCTGGTTCATGGCGGACGTGGGCTTGCGCCGGCTTTTTCGGGAAACCTGTCATTGTAGCCGCTGCCGGCCGGTCCCGCCGGGCACGGGCCGAGCTGGCGGGTGCGCGTACTGCGGAGACTGCGGCTGCAGCGGAAACAAAACGGCGGAAACAAAACGGCCCAGTCAGGTGAAAGCCTGCTGGGCCGCGTTACTACTGCTGACCGACTTGTAAAGGCCGCCGGCTATGCCGGTCGGCGCGGTCGATGTATGTCGCCAAACCGTTACGTCAAACCCTTCGGTTAGTGAAGAATCACCGGTTGATGCATCAGGCTGTCGAATTGCCCGAGGAATTCGTCTACCTCATCTAGCGACGGTTCCTCTTCGATCAGCTTTTGCACATGCTCGCGAAAACGCGCTGCCATTGCACCGTCTATGTAGATTTCGCGCTGCATGTTCTTGTCGACGATCTCGTAGCCTCCTGATTTCATGGCCAGCGGACCTTCCTGCGGCGGAAACTCGACGACACAATAGTTGGGGCTGTTGTAGATCATTTGCATGGCGACACTCCTTATTTCCGTTGGCTCCTGGCCATTCCTGCGCCATAAGTGGAGCTTGTGGTGTGGAATTCAAGGGGTGGGTCCGGATTGACGCTCGTAAAAGCTCCGAACCTACCGGTTAGACCGGCCTTTCAAGAAACGTTTCAAGCAGTGCAGCAAAACGGTGAGATTGTTCGATGGGCGCGAGATGAGCGGCATCGAGCAGTTCGAACTGTGCGCCTTCGATGGCGTCTGCTATCGCCTGCGTTGCAGCAGGCGGCGTGCCCGTGTCGTGACGGCCCGCCACGGTCAATGTTGGGCACCGGATTGTTCCCAGCTTACTGCGTACGTCGAAATCGCGCAGCGCTGCGCACGCCATAGCGTAGCCTTCTGACAACGTATGGGTCAGCACGTCGCGGATCTGCTCGACTGCTTCGGGATGCGCTGCCCGAAAATCGGGTGTCAGCCAGCGGCTCAACGTCGCAGGCGCCAAGGATGCCATGCCCTCCGTGCGTGCCGCCGCCGCGCGCTGATCCCACACTGCGCGGCCTTCGGGCAGCGTGCCGCCCGCGGTGTCGGCAACGGTCAGCGTGTCGACGCGCGACGGGTGGTCCAGCGTGAATTGCTGCGCGATCATGCCGCCCATCGACATGCCGACAAGATGCGTGGTGGGCGCGCCGAGCGCATCGAGCAGTGCGGCCAGATCGTGTGACAGATCGGCAATACGGAAAGGCTCGCTCGAGACCGCGGTCTTGCCGTGGCCGCGCAGGTCATAGCGCAACACGGTGTAGTTGTCACGGAAATAGCCGGCGAGTTGGTCCCACACAGACAGATCGCCGCCGAGTTGGTGAATGAACGTCAGCCACGGGCCGCCGCCCTCATTGCTCAGCACATAGCGTGTCTCGATGCCGTTGATTTTCACTTGCATGCGGACTCCTTGGAAGGGAACGCAGTGGAAAGGGCCGTTTGCGCGTGCTTCTCCCACCTTCACTATACATACATGGCGGCCGCTCGAACGGTTACAGCTCAACGTGCGAGCGAGCCCCGTCGCAGAAGTTTCAGCGACTTGTTTGAGACCCTACTCGGGTTTAGGGCTTGTCGGGCAGGTTGCCTGGAACAGTCGAATCGATCGGTGAAGATGGGGTGGTTGCAGGCGCCATTTCGGGTGCGTTGGTGGCGGGCGACTGGTCTGCTGAATTGTCAGATGAAGTATTGCCGCTGCCGCCACCGGAGCCACCGGAGCCACCAGAGCCATCGGTGCCGCCGGTGCCGCCGGTGCTGTTGGCCGGACTGCCGGCGCCGTCTGCACTGAGCTTGCCGCGCCAAACCAGTTCGACTTGCGTGCCGTTTGGCTCGGTCTGCATGATTCGCGCGGGCAGCCAGCCGAGCGACGGCGCGAGCCATACGTCGATGCGGCGCAAATCACCCTCATGGCGAGGCAAGCGTTTGAAGTGGCGCGTTTCGAGGTAACCCTGCGCGGTACGGATCGTCTCGTCGCCGATCGTCTCGACTGGCCAGTTCTCGCCGCTGTCGTTATCGACCACGAAGAATTGCCGCGTCACGCCCGGCTTGTAGGCGGCGGGGTCGCCGCGCACGAGGCTGGCAAGCTGCATCACCATGCTGAAACGGTCTTGCGCGCCGTCGGGCAGCGGCAGCGTGGCCGGGGTCCGCGTGAAGGCGATCTGTTTACCGGTGCGATTGAAGATCGCCACGTCTTCCGGGCGGCGGCCGCGCTTTTCGATGTACTGATCCGGCGCGAGGCCGAATGCGTCGATGCGGCCATGGCTCGAATACACGAACGTGCCGACGAACGGCACCGGCACGGAGACGACCATCTCGTAGCTCTCGGCGTTGCTGGTCCAGTGGATGGTGCCGGGCTGATTGCGCACGCCGTTGTAGAACGTGTCGTATTGCAGCTCCCCGGATGGCGGAACGGAGAATTTCACGCCCGTGGCAGCTTTGGGTGCGCTGGCGGCGGCGGGGGCGCTGGCCGTGCCGGTGGCGCTGGCGCCGGTATTGGTATTGCTATTGGCCTCAGGGGAACTCGCTGCGGCCGATGCGCTCGCCGCGGCAGCCGATGCGGCCGTCACCGCGGGCGCATGCGTTGCCGGTTGCGTTGCCGTCAACACATGTTCGCGTGGCTTGCTCGCGGCTGCCTTGTGCGCCGGGACAGGCGCCGCTGCTTGCCGCGCGTCGGCGGCGGGTTTGCGCTCGATACGTTCGGGTGTCAGCAGTGCGACTTGCACGGGGACATGCTCGTTGTCCGATGGATTCAGCGTCGCGCGGTTACGCTCGACCCATTGAGCTGCAATCCAATGCAGGATGGCCACCACCAGCAGAACCGCAATCCATCGCCACACCTGTAAACCAGCGCGCGGCGTGCGGTCAGAGCGGCTTGTGGCAGAA
Organism: Paraburkholderia sp. GAS348; assembly: GCF_050434205.1. Lineage (NCBI taxonomy): Bacteria > Pseudomonadati > Pseudomonadota > Betaproteobacteria > Burkholderiales > Burkholderiaceae > Paraburkholderia > Paraburkholderia sp. GAS348. Next base: position 68,076 of record NZ_JBNPVT010000008.1, on the reverse strand, counting down.
GGTGAGGACATTTGCGAGTGAATTCGAACGGGAGGACGGTAAAGGGATGGGCGGAGGCACGTCCAGCGTCCGTGCGTGGCGGCAACGGTGAACGCCGTCAGGCCCGGGTCCTGAACGGGCGGCGCACGGTTTCGACTACCCACTGGCGAACGATGTTCCTGAACTCAGCTCATCAGCGTGGCGTCGCACTATACCCGAGCTCGTACGAGAGCTTTTGCGCACATTCGCGCAGCGCCGTATCGATCTCGCCGCCCCAGCGGATATCGAACGCGCCTTCATGACCGAGCGCGATCAGGCCGAGCGCGAGATCGCCGGTCGAGTCGAACACCGGCATGCAGAACGCGTGGATGGTCGGCAGCAACATGCCTTCCACACGCGCCGCTTCGTGCTGACGCACTTCCGCAAGCAGCCGTTCGACCTCTTCCGGCGTGCGCGGGCCGCCCGTGTGTGACGAGCGGCGCGAATCGGCCAGTTCGCGCTCCAGCATCGCGGCGGTCTTGCTCGACGGCAGGTAGGCGGCAAACAGCAGACCGGTGGCGGAACTGAGCAGCGGCATCACGTCGCCGAGCTTGAGCGACGCCTTGGCCGGATGACTCGATTCCATCCAGTGGACCATCGTCGGCCCCTGATTGCCCCACACCGCGATGCCCACGGTCAGATCGAGCTGGTCGCGCAATTCGGCGAGCGCAATGCGCGCGAGTTTCACGCCATCGACGCGGGCAAGCCGCGCGAGCCCCAATTGCAATGCGAAGCCGCCCAGTTCGTAACGGCCCGACAGCGGATCCTGTGCCACCACGCCGAGGCGCAGGAAACTCACCAGATAGCGGTGCGCTTTCGCCGGACTCATGCCCGCACGCTGCGCCAGATCGCGCAGCATCATCGCGCGCGGTTCGTGGGTCAGCACGTCAAGCAATCTGAACCCGACTTCGATGGACTGGATGCCGGAACGCAGCTTCTCCTCGCCGGTCTCGATGCTTTCGTCGTCGGATTCGTGCGCGTCGTGCGGTTCAGTGGTGTCGGTGTCGGTACGGATCGCGCCGGAGCGGGCAATTGGAGGCATGAGCGGGGCGTATGGAGCGCGTTGAAAAAACAGTGAGAAAAGAGGCGGGCAACGAGGTTCCCAGCCGAGCCCTGCAACAGCTTATGCGATCGGCCCGGCAACCTGATCTGACAATCAGACTCGGCAACCGGGGCCTGACAATCAGACCCGGCAAGTGGGCCTGACAATCAGACTCGGCAATCAGGCCTGACAATCAGACCCGGCAACCGGGCCTGACAGCCGGTCGTTAAGGCCGGCTCCGCCAGCCGTGCCGCCAGGTTGCGCAAACTGCCGCCGGCCACCGCCACTTGGGCCGCGTCGATTCACCATCGTAGAATAGATTCCTTCTATCGTCACTAACGGTTCACTCCTCTATGAAACTTGCCACGCTGAAGGACGGCACGCGCGACGGTCAGCTGATCGTCGTGTCCCGCGACCTGCACACCGCGGCCGTCGCCGACGCGATCGCGCCCACCATGCAGCGGGTGCTTGACGACTGGGCCTTCTACGCGCCGCAACTGCAGGACCTGTACGACGCGCTCAACCAGGGCCGCGCGCGCAACACCTTCGCGTTCGACGCCAAAGAATGCATGGCGCCGCTGCCGCGCGCGTTCCAGTGGGCCGACGGTTCGTCGTACGTGAACCATGTGGAGCTGGTGCGCCGCGCGCGTGGCGCGGAAATGCCGCCGGAATTCTGGACCGATCCGCTCATGTACCAGGGCGGCAGCGACGACTTCATCGGCCCGAAAGACGATGTGTTGTGCGCATCTGAAGAATTCGGCATCGACTTCGAAGCGGAAGTCGCCGTGATCACCACGGACGTGCCAATGGGCGCCACCCCCGATCAGGCGCTCAGAAGTGTGCGGCTGGTGACGCTCGTCAACGACGTCTCGCTGCGCAATCTGATCCCCGGCGAACTCGCAAAGGGCTTCGGCTTTTTCCAGAGCAAGCCGGCCACGTCGTTTGCGCCAGTGGCGGTGACGCTCGACGAACTCGGCGAGAGCTGGCGCGAAGGCCGCGTGCACCGGCCGATGATCGTCCACTGGAACAACAAGAAGGTCGGCCAGCCCGACGCCGGCACCGACATGGTGTTCCACTTCGGCCAACTGATCTCGCACGCGGCGAAAACGCGCAACCTGCGCGCCGGCGCGATTGTCGGTTCGGGCACGGTGTCGAACAAGGACGCGAAGCGCGGCTATTGCTGTATCGCTGAGAAGCGCTGCCTCGAGACCATCGAGCACGGCGCGCCGCAAACCGAGTTCATGAAGTTCGGCGATACAGTGAAGATCGAGATGTTCGACGAAGCAGGCAAGTCGATTTTCGGTTCGATCGATCAGGGCATCGCGCCGCTGGATTGAGGCGCCGGTTCGGTGCGGGACGCGTCGTCAGGAGCGCGCCCGCAGGCGCTTTAGCGCTTACGAAAGGGTTTCGCCCGATGCCGGCGCCATAACGCGCCGCTACACTGGCTGGCGCGGCGGCGGCCTCGGGGTAGGGGCTGTCCGTCGATGGCGAAACCAACGTGAAACCAACGCGAAGCACCATGTGAGCAGGGCACAAGCAGCATATCGACGGTACATCAAAACGAAAAACAGACGTGAGGAGACGGCATGCCGCGATTTGAATCCTTTGCACGAGGAACCCCGCGCGCTCGCGCATCGAGCGAGCGCGTAACACCATCGCGGCGCGGGCTCGCCCGTCTTGCCGCGGCGCTATGTGCCGCGCTACCCGCCATCGCCCTCGCGCAGGTGAAGATCGGCCTCGTGCTGTCGCTGACCGGGCCGGCAGCGTCGCTTGGCATCCCCGCGCGCGACACCGTCGCGCTGCTGCCCAAACAGATCGGCGGCCAGAGCGTCGAATATATCGTGCTCGACGACGCATCCGACACCACGCAGGCCGTGCAGGACACCAAGAAGCTGATCTCCGAGAATCACGTCGACGCGATTATCGGATCGTCGATCACGCCGAATTCGCTCTCGATGATCGACGTGGCTGCCGAAGGCGAAACGCCGATGATCTCGCTCGCGTCGTCGGCGAAAATCATCGAACCCGTGGATGCAAAACGCCACTGGGTATTCAAGACCCCGCAGACCGACGCGATGATGGCCTCGGCGATCGCCGCGCATGCCAGCGCGCACGGCGTCAAAACGATCGCGTTCATCGGCCAGGCCGACGCGCTCGGCGAAACCTTCTACACTGAAGTCGCCAAATTCGCGCAGTTGCATCACATCGACATGGTGGCGAGCGAGCGCTTCAACCGTACCGATCCGAGTGTGACCGGCCAGGTCCTGAAGATTCTCGCGACCCATCCGGATGCGGTGGTGGTCGGCGCGGCCGGCACGCCCGCCGCGCTGCCGCCGAAGACGCTCAGGGAACGCGGCTACAAAGGGCTGATCTATCACAATCATGGGGTCGGCAATAACGACTTCCTGCGCGTGTGCGGCGCCGATTGCAACGGCACGTTCCTGCCCGCGAGCCCGGTGCTGGTCGCCGCGCAATTGCCGGCGGACCATCCGGCCAAACGTCTCGCGCTCGACTACATCGCGCGCTTCGAGGCATTGCGCGGACCGGGCAGCGTGTCGGCGTTCGGTTCGTACACGTGGGACGCCGGCATGCTGCTCGGCAATGCGGTACCGGTCGCGCTTAAGGCGGCCGCGCCCGGCACGCCGGAATTTCGCCGTGCGCTGCGCGACGCGCTGGAAGCGACACGTGGTCTTGCGGATACCAATGGCGTGGTCAACATGAGCGCCACGGATCACCTCGGACTCGACCAACGGGCGCGCGTGATGGTCGAAATCAAGAATGCAAAATGGGTTTATCAGCCGTAGCGAGTTTGCAGGGGGGGTGTGCTGACAGAGCGCGGAATGTGCCGAATGTGCCGAATGTGCCGAATGTGCCGAATGTGCCCTCAAGGGCGACGAGTTCAACAGATATACCGATAGACGGATTGCTCACCATGTCTCACGCACCACACAGTAACGACGCGTTCTACGCGCACTACCAGTCGCTGCAATTGCACCGCCACCCGCACGGTGTGCTCGAAGTCGTGATGAGCGGCGAGGGCGCGAACAAAAGCGGGCTCGCCACCGCTAACGCGCGGATGCACTTCGAGCTCGCCGAAATCTGGCGCGATATCGATCGCGATCCCGACACGCGTGTCGCGATCATTCGCGGCGAGGGCCGGGGCTTTTCGGCCGGTGGCGACCTGCAACTGGTCGAAGACATGGCGACCGACTTCGACGTCCGCGCACGCGTGTGGCGCGAGGCGCGCGATCTGGTCTACAACGTGATCAATTGCAGCAAGCCGATCGTTTCGGCGATGCACGGTCCGGCGGTCGGCGCGGGGCTCGTGGCCGGACTGCTCGCGGATATCTCGATTGCGGCGAAGTCGGCGCGCATTATCGACGGCCATACGCGCCTGGGCGTGGCCGCCGGCGATCACGCGGCCATTGTCTGGCCGCTCCTGTGCGGCATGGCGAAGGCCAAGTATTACCTGCTGCTGTGCGAACCGGTGAGCGGCGAAGAGGCGGAGCGGATCGGCCTCGTGTCGCTCGCCGTCGACGAAAACGATCTGCGGCCCAAAGCATTCGAAGTCGCGCAAAAACTGGCCAACGGCTCGCAAACGGCGATTCGTTGGACCAAGTACGCGCTGAACAACTGGCTGCGCTCGGCGGGGCCGGCGTTCGACACGTCGCTGGCACTGGAATTCATGGGCTTCGCCGGGCCGGATGTCCGCGAAGGCGTGAACTCGCTGCGCGAGCGGCGCGCGCCGGTTTTTGGCGGCGCGGACCCGTGGAGCGGGCCGCCGCGTCAGACCCCGGGCGGCGGCGCCTCGGGCGGTGAGCGCTCCTGAAACTGGAGACTGATGTGTATTGCACAAAACCCAGCCGGGCGGCACTTGAGGTGCCGCGCGAGCGGGGCAAACAGCAGCCCAAACTAAGCGCGGTTCGCAGCGCCACGCGCGGTATGATCGAATCAGACGCGCGCGGGATGGCGCTATTTTCTTCCCTTTATGCAGCGAGGCGACAAGCATGAACGATACACCTGGCACCACGCCGCCCTTCCCCGGCTTTCCCGGTTTTCCGCCCGCTGAAATGCTCGAACAGATGTGGGGCATGATGCGTCTCTCGCCGTTCGGCTCGGCGTTTTCGGGCGCGCAGCCTGGCAGCAGCCTCGGGCCGTCGCTGTCGATGATGACCGACATGATGGCGCCGCTGACTAACGTCGAAGAACTCGACAAGCGCATTACGGATATGCGCGCAGTCGAGCAGTGGCTGAAGCTCAATCTGAACATGTTGCAGTCCGCTATTCAGGCGCTCGAAGTGCAGCGCGCCACGCTCGCGACGTTGCGTGCGTTCGGCGCGTTCGCGCAGTCGTCGATGGCGCAGCCGGCTTCCGCGGAGGCTGCGCCGAGCCCCGCGCCGAGCGGCTGGCCGCATCCGGAGACTGCTTCGGCTTCGAGCAGTGCGAGCGCGTCGGCCGCCGCCGAATCGGCAACCGACGAAGGCGAGGCCGCCGCAACGCCGTCGTTCGACGCCTCCGCCTGGTGGAATCTGCTGCAATCGCAGTTCAATCAGATCGCCCGGTTTGCGATGACGCAGCCAACTGCCACCGCCGCCGCATCAGGCGGTTCGGCGCCGGGCGCGCCCGAAGCGGCGAGCGCTTCGGCGTCGGCGAGGGACGCGGCTGACGCGCCGGATGAGGCCGCTGCAGACGCCACCGGGCCCGCAACCAAACGCCCGGCAGCAAAGCGGGCAGCGACGTCGGCTTCAACGTCCGCGAAGCGCGCAGGCAGTTCGGGCGCCGCTCCGCGAGCGACGAAAAAGGCCATTTGACGGCAGGAATGAACCCGGGCAGCGCGACCCATACGAGGGCGCGATGCCCGACGCACCGGCGGTGCAAACAAAGCGAATTCGCCGCCTGTCATGGTTTTGACCTCGATCGTCGGCCACACTCCACGAATCGGGCCGTTTATTGAGAGAGGTCAATCAGACGCCGGAATGGCGTCTGATAGTGCACGGGATCCGTAAAGTCAGCGTGCTATCATTGTGTAAGCTTCACTTGGCTTTTGGGCGTGCGCTGAAAACAACCAATCCAGCCGCCCTTGCTGTATTCGCCGCCGGTATCCCGGCGCAGGGCTGGGCGGTGCGGATTCATCGCAAACTGGCTCGACCTCAGGCATAGGGTATCCCTCACCCACGGTTGGCCGCGTAGCGCGTAACTTCTGGTTAGCGGCGCCGCGCAAACGGCTGGACTTCTTTGCTGCCCGATGCATCTAGGCGGCCGATTACCGCGTAAAATTGAAGGCTTGGCCGATAAACGATGCCCAAAACGGTGCGTTTCGTTCGTCATCAGCAAAAGTACTACACGTAATAGTGACAGACACAGACAGTATGCGCAGAACAGGGGTGGGACTATGAACACCATGCTTTATCCGGAACTTTATAAATCGCTCGAATCCGTTCGATGGGACATGGAGAAAGACATTCCCTGGGACAAGTTCGATGCATCGCTATTGACCGACGAGCAGGCCGCGACGATCAAGATGAACGCGATCACCGAATGGTCGGCGTTGCCCGCCACGGAAATGTTCCTGCGTGACAACCATCACGACAGCGATTTCTCCGCATTCATGAGCGTGTGGTTCTTCGAAGAACAGAAGCATTCGCTGGTGCTGATGGAATATCTGCGCCGTTTCAAGCCGGAAATGTGCCCGACCGAAGAAGAACTGCACGCGGTGCGCTTCGAATTCGACCCGGCGCCGCCGCTCGAAACGCTGATGCTGCACTTCTGCGGCGAAATCCGCCTGAATCACTGGTATCGCCGCGCGGCCGAATGGCACACCGAACCGGTCATCAAGGCCATCTACGAAACCATCTCGCGTGACGAAGCGCGTCATGGCGGCGCGTATCTGCGCTATATGAAGAAAGCGATGGTGCAAACCGGCGACATCGCGCGTGCAGCGTTCGCCAAGATCGGCGTCCTGATGGCATCGGCGCGCCGCACGGAAAAGCCGCTGCACCCGACCAATTTGCACGTGAATCAGGCGCTATTCCCGCGCGACACGATTCAATCGCGTCTGCCGGATCCGGAATGGCTCGAGCGTTGGCTCGACGATCAGATCCGTTTCGACGACGGCTGGGAAAAGAAAGTGGTCGAGCGGATTCTGCATAACCTGTCGATTCTGTTCGAGCGCACGTTCAATACGGCGCAGGAATTGAACCGTTATCGCAAGGAAGTCGTTGCGCGCTTGCAGGCCGATCAGAAATCGGCTGAACAGCCGGCTTGATCGGTTCCGGTTCGTGGGCTTCACGCTGCGGGTTTGAGTCCGCGAATTTGAGTCCGATTCAGCGCGTGCGCCACGAACCGGTTTTACAGTTTCAAGAACGGCCCGGCAGGCATGAGCTTGCTGGGCCGTTTTGCTTCACGCCGTTCGCCGTGTATCGTGGCGGCACTTCTTTTTCTTCGCGACTCCATCATGGCCGCCACTTTTGAACGCAAGATTTTTACGCGCGATGCGTTGGTGAAACTTCGCGCCTCTATGCCTGCGCCGGTTGTATTTACCAATGGAGTGTTCGACATTCTGCATCGCGGACATGTGACTTATCTTGCCGACGCCAGAGCGCTCGGCGCTTGCCTGATTGTGGGCGTCAATAGCGATGCATCGGTGCGCATGCTAGGCAAAGGGGATGACCGGCCGATCAATAACGAGGCCGATCGGATGGCTTTGCTGGCAGCGCTGGAGAGCGTCGATTACGTGGTCTGCTTTGGCGAGAAGACGCCCGTGGAGTTGATTTCGGCGCTGCGGCCGGATGTGCTGGTCAAAGGCGGCGACTACGACATGGATGCTTTGCCCGAATCGGCCATTGTGCGGGAATGGGGCGGCAAGGCTTTGGCGATTCCCTTCGAGCATGAACGTTCGACCACTGCGTTATTGAAGAAGGTTCGCGCGCAAGGGTGATGTGTTTGTCCGGGCGGCGCTTTCTTCTCTTCCAACGCTAAGCGCACTACTGGCAGATGGGTGGGCACGGCGCTACTCCAGCACCAGCCGCCGCTTCTTCACTGCGGCAGCGCTGATGCCGCTATCGGCACCGTCGGCGCCGGGCCGCCTACGATCGCCTGATCGGCGGCTTCGGCTGCCGTGACGGGTTGCACCTTCAACCATTCCGCATGGAACTGGCGGTTCAGGTGGTTCGGCTCGCGGCCGCCGGCCGTGGGCGCCGGGCCGAACACGCCGCGCACCACGACGAATGCCAGCATGTTGGCAAGAAACAATATGGCGATCAGCCAGCGCAGCATCGTTAGTATTCCCCGTCGATAAGTTCAGCCGCCGTTTTTCGTCGGGCCGGGACTCAGGCGTCGCGTTCCATCGTGCGTTCGGCAGCAATCAGCGCAAGCCCTGACAGCACCAGCGAATCGTGGCGAGTATGCGGCACTTTTAGCGCACTTGTCACTTCGTCCACGGCGCCGCCGCTCACCACCAGGCGCACCGGCACCTGCCATTCGTCCTGCAAATCACGCCACATACGCTCGATCAAACCAGCTTGCGCCAACGTGCACCCGGCCGACAGCGAGCGCGGCGTATCAGTCTCAAAGAACGGGCCGCGCCGATCTCGATCAGATGTGGCGCCCGGGTCGCGCAAGCCGCGCGCCGCGTTGGCGTCGAGCGTCGGCAGTTGCGCCGTGTGCTCGCCCAGCGAGCGCATCATCAAGGTCCAGCCCGGCGCAATCAGGCCGCCGACAAAGCAGCCGTCCGCACGTAACGCTTCAAGCGTGGTCGCCGTGCCGAACGTCGCAATGAGCAGATTCTCACCGGGAAACGCTGCGTGCGCGCCAATCAGCCCGGCCCAGCGATCGCTGCCGAGCGCATGCGGTGTCGTATAGCTATTGGTCACGCCGCATTGCTGCGCAGAGGCGCGGATCGTCGCGCGCGGCAGTTGCGGCCAGTGAGCGTCGAGTAGTGCGGCAATCCGCGCCGCGACACTTTCGCCCGCGACGTTCGACAACCATGCGCCGCCCGGCGCCGGCAAATTCGACCAGTCAGGTTGGTCAGCGCCGCCGTGCGCCAGCGCGCCGGCCGCGATTTGCATACCGTCCGGCTGCACCAGCGCCCACTTGATGCGGCTATTGCCTGCGTCGATCAACAGATAAGGCGCACCGCTCGTCATGCAGCACCATCGGCCAGACGCAGCGAGACATCACCGGTCGCGACGGTCAGGCGGCCCGCCGCCGTGTCGAGCAGCAGTTGTCCGCGCTCGTCGACACCCGTCGCCACGCCGCGCGCCAGCTCTTGACCTTGCTCCAGCAGCACGACTTCGCGGCCTGCGTAAGCGTGCACGGCGTTCCAGCGCGACTGGAACGGCGCGAAGCCTTCAGCGCCGAAGCGCTGCAACGCGGGTTCGAGCGCGCTCAGTTCCGCCGCCAGCGTATCGGTGAGGTTCGCATTCGGCAGCGCGCGTTGCAGCGCGGTCGGCACGGTGCCGCGCGCCTGCGCCGGCACGTCCGCGTTCAGCGCGCCGACCTTGGCGGCAAGCTCCTCAGCGCCCTTCACATTGGTGCCGATACCGATCACCACGGCGCTTGCGTCATCGGTACTCCACGCGGTTTCGATCAGGATGCCGGCCAGCTTGTCGCCTTCGAGCAGGACGTCGTTGGGCCACTTCAGCGCGATTTGCCCAGGGCCTGCGACCGGCAACGAGCGCAGCCCGTCGACCAGCGCCACGCCCACCGCAAGACTCAAGCCCGCCAGCCCTTCGAGCGGCCGCGGCAACACGCACGCCACCGAAAACAGCAGCGCATTGCCCGGCTCCGCATACCATGGACGGCCACGGCGGCCGCGGCCCGCGGTTTGCAGATACGCGACCCGCACGATCGGCCGCGGCAGCGCGCCGGTTTTGCGCGGCAATGCCTTGACGCGCGTCATCAGGTCGGCGTTGGTCGAGCCGGTTTCCTCGACGATTTCGATCGGCCAGTCATGCGCGTGCGGACCGAATAGCGCGATGGCGCGCTCGCGGTCGATGCGCCAGTCGGAAGCCGCGGCGGCTTGGGGTGGGGTCTTGGAGGCGTTCATGTCTCATATTGTAGCGATAGCGAACGCTGTGAGCCCGCGAGCACGGTTCATCTGCCGCGCCTTCGCTACAATGACCCCTAATCCGATAACCAGATTGCAGCGATCCTTGAACTACGACACTCCGCCCGGCCTTGAAGTCGCGGCTGGCAGCCAAGGCAAGATCGTCCGGCTCTCGGGCCAGTGGACAGCGCTCGCGCTCGCTCGCGACAAGGCCACCGGCCACGTGATTCCTCTGTTGCACTCGCTGCTCGGCGCTGAGGGCATCCGCCAATGGGACCTGTCGCGTATCGACCGGATGGACCACGTCGGCGGTCAGGCACTGTGGCGCGTGTGGGGCCACAGGCTGCCCCCGGACACCACGCTCACCGATACGCAACGCGACATTTTCGAGCGCATCGCACTGCTCGATACGGCGCGCGAAAAGGTCGAGCCGGTGATCAAGTTCGATCCGTTCACCCGGCTCGGCCTCGGGATCTTCTCGTTCTTCGAGCACCTGTACGGCGGATTCGGCATGTTCGGGCAGGTCGTGATCGATCTCCTCGCGATCCTGCGCAAACCGAAAATCACGCCATGGACCGAAATCTCCGCGAACGTCTATAACGCCGGCGCCAAGGCCTTGCCGATCACCGCGCTGGTCGCGTTCCTGATTGGCATCGTGTTGAGCTATCTGTCGGCGCAGCAACTGCGGCTTTTTGGCGCGAATCAGTACATCGTCAATATTCTTGGGCTGTCGGTGATTCGCGAACTGGGGCCCGTGCTGTCGGCGATTCTGGTGGCGGGCCGCTCGGGCTCGGCGATTACCGCCCAGATCGGCGTGATGCGCGTCACCGAAGAACTCGACGCCATGCGCGTGATGGGCATCCCGCACGGCTTGCGGCTGATCCTGCCGCGCGTGGTCGCGCTTGGCGTGGCCATGCCGCTCCTCGTGATGTGGACCAATATCATCGCGTTGACGGGCGGCGCGCTCGCCGCGAAGATCGTCCTCGGCATCGACATGAGCTACTTCGCGCGCGCCTTGCCGAGCGTGGTGCCGGTTGCGAACTTGTGGATCGGCCTCGGCAAGGGCATCGCGTTCGGCATGCTGATCGCGATCGTCGGCTGTCACTTCGGCTTCCGTATCAAGGCCAATTCGCAAAGTCTCGGCGAAGGCACGACGACCTCGGTGGTGACCTCGATCACTATCGTGATTCTCGCGGACGCGGTGTTCGCGATCCTCTTCCAGAACGTGGGGCTAGGATGATCGCGCCACTCACTCAGGCCGTACGCGGCCAACCGATGCCCGAGATTGCGGAGCCGGTGATCGAAGTGATCGACATCACCAAGCGCTACGGCCGCAACATCGTGCATCAGCATCTGAATTTCGACGTGCGGCGCGGCGAGATCGTCTCGGTCGTCGGCGGGTCGGGCTCGGGCAAGACCACGCTGGTGCGGCAGATTCTCGGCCTGGAGCGGCCGTCGTCGGGGACCATCAAGCTGTTCGGTGAGAACATTGCCACCATTTCGCCTGAAGACGCGCTGCTCATGCGCAGCCGCTCCGGGATGCTGTTTCAGCGCGGCGCGCTGTTCTCGTCGCTCTCGGTGTTCGACAACGTCGCGCAGCCCTTGCGCGAGCTCGGCCAGGTGCCCGCGGACCTGCTGCGCGACATCGTGATGCTCAAGCTCGAGATGGTCGGCCTGCCATGCAAGCACGCATCGAAGATGCCATCCGCGCTCTCGGGCGGGATGATCAAGCGCGTGGGTATTGCGCGCGCCATCGCACTCGAACCCGAGCTGCTATTTCTCGACGAACCGACCGCCGGCCTCGATCCTCAGGCGTCCGACGAATTCGTCGAACTGATCTCCGCGCTGCATCGCGCGCTCGGTTTGACGGTGGTCATGGTCACGCACGATCTGGATACGATGATCGCGCTGTCCACCCGCGTCGCCGTGCTGGCGGATCGCAAGGTGCTGGTCGCCGCGCCGGTCGAAGAGGCGGCGGGCGTCGATCATCCTTTTATCCGCGAATATTTCCTCGGCCTGCGCGGGCGTCGTGCGCTGCAGGCGCTGCCGCCGGAACGCCGCGCAAAGTTGCCGCGCGCGGCGCTCGAATCGGCATCGTCCGAATTGCCGCTGTGAACCAGGGAACCTGACAATGGAAAACAAATCACATGCCTTCTGGGCAGGGATCTTCACGGTGGCCTTGCTGGCTGCAATCGCGGTGGCGGCTTTTCTGTTCAACGTCGACCGTTCCGTACGGGTGCCGTACGATCTGATCGCGCGCACCAACGTCACGGGGCTCTATACCGACGCGGCCGTGCGCTATCGCGGGCTCGACGTCGGCAAGGTGCAGTCGATCAAATTCGACCGCGATCATCCGGGACAGATTCTGATTCGTATCCTCGTCGACACGCACGCGCCGATTACGCACTCCACGTTCGGCAGCCTGGGGTTTCAGGGCGTGACGGGTATCGCCTTCATCCAGCTGGATGACACTGGGCGCGATCTGACACCGCTCGCGTCGTCGGCTAAAGCGGTGGCGCAATTGCCGATGCATCCGGGCTTGCTCGATCAGTTGCAGCAGCGCGGCGACGTTTTGCTGCGCAAACTCGAAAGAGTCACTGACGACGTCGACAATCTGTTGTCGCCGGCAATGGTCAGCCAGTTGCAGGGCACCGCAGCGAGCCTTCAGAAGGCCGCCGACGGCGTCGCCACGCTGACCCAGCAGATGGCGCCCGCAGCCGGCAAGCTGCCCGCCACGATCAACGAACTGGATCGCACGCTGGCATCGACCAATCAGTTGATCACCAGTCTGAACCGCCCGGACGGGCCGTTCGAAACCAACCTGAACAAGGTCGGAACGGCGGCGCAGCAAGCGGGTGACGCGCTGGTGTCGATGGACAGTTCGATCCAGGAGTTGTCGGCGCGCGTCGGTTACGACACGCTGCCGCGCGTCAATTCGCTCGCCGAAGACGTGCGCTCCGCGGCCCGTTCGGTGGACCGCGCTGCCGACACGTTCAGCACCAATCCGCGCAGCGTGCTGTTCGGTGCGCCGGGTGCGGCGCCGGGCCCCGGCGAAGCTGGCTTCACGTGGCCGGCGGCCCGCGCCGCTGCGCACGCTCCTCAATGAAATGATTCGCAGGTTTTGAAGAAGGAACATGGTTATGTCACGCTCGATTCACCGATTGTTGTCCTCGAGCGCCGCGCTTGCGATGCTGCTCGCGTTCGGCGTGCTGGCTGCAGGCTGTGCCGGTAACCCCGCGGCGATCTCGGACATCCGCTACGACTTCGGGCCGCCGAATCCGGCGGCCTCGGCCGGCACGCTGCCGGCGGTGAAGGTGCTGGATGTCACCGCGCCCGACAACCTCGAATCCGACAAGCTGATTTACCGGCTCAGCTACGCCGACGCGCAGCAGACGGCGTCGTACGCGAATAGCCACTGGACCATGGCGCCGTCGCAATTGCTGACCCAGCGTCTGCGCGGTGCGCTCAGTTCGCGCGGCACCGTGCTGACGGGCGCTGACGGCGTGCACGCCGCGGTCCTGAAGGTCGATCTGAGCGAGTTCGAACAGGTCTTCGATAGCCGGTCGGAAAGCCATGCGGCAGTTACCGCGCGCGCTACGTTGACGCAAGGCGGCAAGGTGATCGGCCAGCGCACCTTCATCGCGCGCGCGCCGTCCAGTTCGGCGGACGCCGCCGGCGGCGCGCAAGCCCTCGCTGCGGCCAGCGACGATCTCGTCGCGCAGATCGGCGCATGGCTCGGCGTGCAGGCGCTGGTCGCCGCGCAATGACCGGCATGCAGCGCAAAGAACGGAGCGCTGCATGAGCGTTAAACCCTGGCAGCGCCGTCCGTCGGCGCTTGCCCGGCAGGCGCTGGGGCTGTACGCGGCGCTGATCGTCTACGGTTCGTGGTATCCGTTTTCCGGCTGGCGTTCGCTCGGCCTCGCTCCGTTTGCCTACCTGTCCGATCCCATGCCGCAGTACCTGACGGCGTTCGACGTCGTCACGAACGTGCTCGGCTATATGCCGTTCGGCGCGCTGGTGGTGCTTGCGGTGTATCCGCGCTGGCGCGGTACGCTGGCGGTCGCGTTGGCCTTCGTGCTCGGCGGGTTGCTGTCGGGTGTGATGGAAGCGGTGCAAACCTATCTGCCGACGCGCGTTGCCTCCAACCTCGATCTGGCCGCCAATGCGCTCGGCGCGCTGCTCGGCGCGGCGATCATGTCGCCGGCCACTGGCGCATTGCTCGATCGCGGTCTGCTGCGGCGTTTGCGGCTTCTCTGGTTCGAGCGCGACACGGCGGCGCTCGCGTGCCTCGTCGCCTTGTGGCCGTTCGCGACGATGTACCCGGCGCCGCGCCTCTTCGGTCTCGGCAACTGGCCGCGCGAACTTTGGCTGCGTTTCGATTCGACGACACAAGATGCCCTGCTCGCATGGACGCCGCCGACCTGGCACGTCGGTGCGTGGCCGGCGCTGGTTGCCGCCTGGCTGCCGGACGACACCTGGGAAGCTGTCATCACGACGCTCGATCTGTTCGCCGCACTCGCCCTGGCTTCGCTGCCGGTGCGCCGCCATGCGCCGCTCGTGCGCCTGTTGATCCTGTTTATCGTCACGACCTTGTGCGTCAAGGCGGGCGCGACCTTTCTGCAATCGCAATCCGGTCTTGCGTTCGACTGGGCGACGCCCGGCGCCTTGGCGGGGCTTGTGTGCGGCGCCGTCGCGGCACTCCTGGCGCTGCGCTTGCGGCGCCGGTCGCGTGCGGCGCTCGCGGCCTGCGCGCTCACAGTCGCGCTGGTGTTCGTCAATCTGCTGCCGGTGAATCCGTATTTCGATGCCGTGCTGGCCGACTGGCGCCAGGGGCGGTATCTGCACTTCAACGGTCTCGCGCACTGGATCGCGTGGAGCTGGCCGTATGCGGCGCTGGTGTGGCTCGCCTATCGCGTCGAACAGGTGTGGCTCAGGCGGCGCGTGAAACGCGCATGAAGCACGGGCGGCGCATGCGCGCGGCCGGATGGGGCGGCGCGCCCGGCCGCACAGGGCCGCACGGGGTCGCACAGGGCGCACAGGGCGCACAGGGCGCACGCCGCAAGATGCGCTGCATACCCGGCCGGGCCGCGGGCCGCCGTCAGTCCGTCGTTCAGCGACCGTCAGCCCCGCTCGCTATAATCGTCCGCACAACAGGCGCGCCGCAGCGCTTCCAGCGCCATTCCCACTCTCACAGTCTCGCTTCCGGACATCATGGACTCCTTCTACAAGTACCACGTCTTCTTCTGCCTCAATCAGCGCGATCCCGGCGCGGAGCGCCCGAGCTGCGCGAATTGCAACGCGCAGGCGATGCAGGAACACGCGAAAAAACGCGTGAAGCAACTCGGCCTTGCAGGTCCGGGCCAGGTGCGCATCAACAAGGCAGGCTGTCTCGAGCGTTGCGAGCTCGGCCCGGCGCTCGTCGTGTATCCGGAAGGCGTCTGGTACACGTATGTCGACGAGAGCGACATCGACGAAATCGTCGATTCGCACCTCGTGAACGGCAAGATTGTCGAGCGCCTGAAGATCGATCAATAAACCGCGCCATGAACGTACATACGAAGAAGTATCTGATCGACGGCCCGGTCGGCAAGATCGAGGTCGCGCAGGATCTGCCCGACGACATGCGCGAGAACGGCGCCGCGCCGCGCGGCATCGCCCTGGTCGCGCACCCGCACCCGCTGTTCGGCGGCACGATGGACAACAAGGTCGCGCAGACGCTCGCGCGCACGCTTGTGCAGTTGAACTACGTGACGTACCGCTCGAATTTCCGGGGTGTCGGCGAAACGCAAGGCGAGCATGACGCCGGCATCGGCGAGCGCGACGATCTGCGCGCCGTGCTCGATCACATGCGCGCGCAAGCCGGGCAGGGCGATCTGCCGCTCGTACTGGCGGGTTTTTCGTTCGGCACCTTCGTGTTGTCGCACGTGGCTGCGAAGCTGCGCGAAGAAGGTCAGGCGATCGAGCGGATCGTGTTCGTCGGCACGGCGGCGAGCCGTTGGGAGGTCGCACCCGTGCCGGAAAATACGCTTGTGATTCACGGCGAAACCGACGAGACCGTTCCCATTCAGTCGGTTTACGACTGGGCGCGGCCGCAGGAATTGCCGATCGTCGTGATTCCGGGGGCAGAGCATTTTCTGCATCGCAAGCTGCACGTTCTGAAACGGATCATTGTCGACGCGTGGCGTTAATGGGGTGCGGGGGACGCGCCGCGCGTGTTTTCCGGGGTACAGGTACGTGCAAACGCAAATTAATCGCCGCCCTTTGGTCAAAGATACCAGGATAGCGCGCGTATAATAGGCGCTCTTTTTTGGGCGCAGCATCGCCCACCCGGCAGTTCGCGCGACGCGTAGCTTTGCGCGCGCAGCGGTGCCGGATGCGAGGCGTGCTGCGCGAACCGATCGCGTGGCCGGAAGTCCAATGGGCGCCGCGCCGTTTTACGGCCTGACGTTCGCCGACCGGCTCCTCCAAACTGTGCGCCCTGCGCGCGATGTATTTTTTCGCACGAACCGACCCTATGCGTTTCTCCACCTCCGGCCGCACGTCATTCCCGTCAGTTGCTTCTTTCGTTCCCCCTGCGCTTAGCCGCGCCGTGACCCTCGGCATGGTGCTGCCGGCAACCCTCGTTGCCAGCACGGCGTTCGCGCAGGTGCCGCCGCCCGCGGTGAACGCGCGCTCGTGGGTGCTCGTCGACGCCACCAGCAATCAGGTGCTCGCCTCGGGAAATGCCGACGAACGCGCCGAGCCGGCCTCGCTGACCAAGCTGATGACCGCGTACCTCGTCTTCGAAGCACTGCAGACGAAGAAGATCACGATGGACCAGACGATTGAGCCGAGCGAAGCGGTGCGCCGCGTGAAAACCGACGAATCGCGCATGTTCATCGAAGCGAACAAGCCGGTGACCGTGCACGATCTGGTGTACGGCATGATCATCCAGTCCGGTAACGACGCGGCGATCGCGCTGGCCGAACTGGTGGGCGGCAGCGAAGCGCAGTTCGTCAACATGATGAACACCGAAGCGCAGAAACTCGGCATGACGCACACGCATTTTGCTGACGTGAACGGTATGCCCGACCCGCAGCACTACACCACGGCGGGCGACCTCGCGATTCTGTCGGCGCGTCTGATTCGTGACTTCCCCGACTACTACAACATCTTCTCGGTCAAGGAATTCACGTACAACAAGATCAAGCAGCCGAACCGCAACCGTCTGCTGTGGATCGATCCGACGGTGGACGGCCTGAAGACCGGTCACACGCAGGCCGCCGGCTACTGCCTGATCGCCAGCGCGAAGCGTTCGCTGCCGGGCACGACCGACGGCTCGCGCCGCCTCGTCGCGGTGATGATGGGCGAGACCAAGGAACACGACCGCGTGCAGGACGCCCTGAAGATGCTGAACTACGGCTACACCGCGTATGACACGGTGCGTCTGTACAAGGCGAATCAGGTGGTGGGCACGCCGCGCGTCTACAAGGGTGCGCAGGACACCGTGCAGATCGGCGTGAAGGGCGATCAGACCATCACCGTGCCGAAGGGCATGGGCGACAAGGTGAAGCCGCAGATCGAGCAGATCGATCCGCTGATCGCGCCGATCGCGAATGGTCAGCGAGTCGGCACGGCGAAGCTGGTGGCCGACGGCAAGGTGCTGGCGCAATTCCCGATTGTCGCGTTGCAGGCTGTACCGCAAGCCGGCGTGGTCGGCCGCGTATGGGATTCGCTGATGCTGATGTTCAACAAGAAGAAGTAAGAGCCCGATTGCGATGACCGCTGTTGCCGATATTTCGCTCGATCCGATCGTTTATCTGAACGGCGAGCTGGTGCCCTTGTCCGAAGCGCGCTGGTGAAGGATGGCGTGTTGTACGCGGCCTATCAGCGTGCCAAGGCCAAGGAAGCGCTAGAAGCGCTGCAAGGAGTAGAAAGTGAATCCCGCGAAAGAATCGTTGCTTGAGTTTCCGTGCGACTTTCCCATCAAGATCATGGGCAAGTCGCATCCAGAGTTCGCCGAGACGATTGTCTCGGTGGTTCGGCAGTTCGATAACGAAGTGGACCCCGAGCGCGTGGAAACGCGGCCGTCCAGCGGCGGCAATTACACCGGTTTGACGGTCACAGTGCGCGCCACGAGCCAGGCGCAGCTCGACGATATCTATCGCGCGCTCACCGGCCATCCGATGGTGAAAGTGGTGCTTTAAAGCCTGGCGCTGTGTGTCTCGGTTTTACGGCGTGACGTGCAATGCGTCCGCCGCCAGATCGGCGCTTGCTGCAGGCCCCGCCTCGCAAGCCCGCTCGAAAAGCTGTCTGAACCGTCCCACTTCTTCGAATACCCAGGCGCGGAACGCCTTGACGCGCGCGGTTTCGAGCATCTGCGGCGGGCAGATGAAGTAGTACTGCCATGGGCTTGGTCCATCCACATCGAATAGCCGCACAAGGCGGCCTGCTGCGATCTCGTGCATTGCCAGCGAACGGCGCGTGAGCGCGATCCCCTGACCGTCGATGGCCGCCTGCAGCAAATTCGACGAATCCTGATACAGCACGCCGCGCTTCGGCTCCGGCCAGTCGGTGAGGCCGGCCGCGTCGAACCACGGGCGCCAGAGTTCGTCGTCCGAACGCAGCAGCGGGACCTTGGCCAGATCGGCCGGCGTTTGCGGCAGCTTGCCGCCGTTGAAATTCGGTGCGCAGGCCGGAAAGAATATCTCCTCCAGCAGCAACTCCGCGTGCAGCCCCGAATACTTGCCGTAGCCGAAGCGGATCGCCACGTCGACGTCGTCGCGCGCGAAGTCGGTCAACGCATTGGTGGACAGCAGTTCGAGGTCCCACTGGGGATGCGCCTCGATAAAGCTGCCAATGCGCGGCGTCACCCAGCGCGCCGCAAACGAGGACAGCATGGACACGACAAGGCGCCGCTCGCGGTCGCCGGCGCGGATTTCGCGGGTGGCGTCGACAAGCGCCGTCAGCGCGCTGCGCACGCGCGTGGCATAGCGCCGGCCCGTGTCCGTGAGCCGTACGCGTTTGCCGTCGCGGGCGAACAGCGTGACGCCCAACTCCGCCTCAAGCGCGCGAATCTGGTGACTGACAGCGCCGTGCGTGACGAACAGTTCGTCAGCGGCGCGCGAGAAGCTCTCGTGGCGGGCGGCGGCTTCGAACGCCTTGATGGCGTTCAGTGGGGGTAATTGCCGGAGGTCCATCGCAATATTTCTCACATAGAGGTGAAAATAGATCGTTTTGCGTAAACCCTTGCTACGCCTACGATTGTAGCCACGAAACGAACTTTTGCGAGGGCATTATGCGAGAAATTTCCTCTAGCATCGCGTTTGAAATCCGCAACGGCGAAACCATTCCTATGAAGGTGGCGCGCAGCACCAAGCTGGTTGTGCACGGTGGCGCGGTGTGGGTTACGCGCAGCGACGACACGGACGACTACTGGCTGCAGCCTGGCCACACGCTGCGGCTGCGGCGCGGTGAACGGTTGTGGTTGAGCGCGGAGGGCAGCACGCACGCGAAGGTCGCGTTTTCGGTGCCGACGCGCTGCGATGAGCGTGCACTGAACTGGCTCGCGCGGGTCGGCGAACGGCTGGCGGCCCGCATGCGTGGGGGCTGGCGCACGGTGTGAACGCAGGGAGCGCCGCGACGTGATCGCGCATCGGCGCTCAGGCAAAACGGCGCTCAGGCTAAACGGCGCTCCGGCGCGATACGAGGCGGCGCCATGCCCTTAAGCAGGTGCGTCCGGCGGGGATGCCCAGATTTCGGTAAACTGTGGGAATTATGTGCGCCGCCCCGGTTTCCCCGTCTCCTTTGCCCGCCATGGCGCCGCTTACGCTGCGCTGGCTTGGCAACGAACCTTACGAAGCCAGTTTCGAAGCGATGCGCGCGTTCACCGACGCGCGCACTGCCGATACATCCGACGAAATCTGGCTGGTCGAACACCCTCCCGTCTTTACGCTTGGCCAGGCCGGCGACCCGGCGCATCTCCTGGCCGCCGATAGCGGTATTCCGCTCGTCAAGGTCGACCGGGGGGGGCAGATCACCTATCACGGACCCGGGCAGGTGGTTGCCTACCTGCTGCTGGATCTGCGCCGGCGCAAGCTGATGGTGCGCGAGATGGTCACGCGGATCGAGCAGGCTGTGATCGACACCCTCGCGGCGTATAATCTCGCGGGAGAACGCAAGGCGGGCGCCCCTGGTATCTACGTGGCGCCCGGGCCGGATGCCGGGCTGCATGCCGGCGCCAAGATCGCCGCGCTGGGTCTGAAAATCCGCAACGGCTGCAGCTATCACGGCGTGAGCCTGAATGTGAACATGGACTTGCGGCCGTTTCTGGCCATCAACCCATGCGGCTACGCGGGGCTCGAAACAGTCGATATGGCAACGCTGGGTGTTGCCGCCGGCTGGGACGACGTGGCCCGTACCTTTGCAGCACGCCTCACCGCAAACCTCGACGGCAGTCCCGCAGCCGTCGCCCAACCGCAGGCTGGTGCTCTCACCGCCTGACTGGACCGAACGAATGACTGACGTTACCGCGAACCTCGCTGCTTCTGCCGCTTCTGCCGCCGAGCCGGCTTCCGCCGCTGCCTACGACGCCACCGCGAAGCAGAAGGCACAAGCCAAAACCGCCCGTATCCCGATCAAGATCGTCCCGATCGAAAAGCTGAAAAAGCCGGACTGGATTCGCGTCAAAGCGGCCACCGGCAATTCGCGCTTCTACGAAATCAAGCAGATTCTGCGCGAACACAACCTGCACACGGTGTGCGAAGAAGCGAGCTGCCCGAATATCGGCGAATGCTTCGGCAAGGGCACCGCGACGTTCATGATCATGGGCGACAAGTGCACGCGCCGCTGCCCGTTCTGCGACGTCGGCCACGGCCGCCCCGATCCGCTCGATGTGGATGAGCCGGGCAACCTGGCGCGCACCATCGCCGCACTGAAGCTGAAGTACGTGGTGATCACGAGCGTCGACCGTGACGATTTGCGCGACGGTGGCGCGGCTCACTTCGTGGAATGTATCCGTCAGACACGCGAACTGTCGCCGGAAACACGCATTGAAATTCTGACACCGGACTTCCGCGGCCGTCTGGATCGTGCGATCGGCATTCTGAACGCCGCACCGCCCGATGTGATGAACCACAACCTCGAAACGGTACCGCGCCTGTACAAGGAAGCGCGCCCGGGTTCGGACTACGCGCATTCGCTGAAACTGCTGAAGGATTTCAAGGCGCTGCATCCGGACGTCGCGACCAAGTCTGGCCTGATGGTCGGCCTCGGCGAAACCGAAGAAGAGATTCTGCAAGTGATGCGCGATCTGCGCGAACACGACGTGGACATGCTGACGATCGGTCAGTATCTGCAGCCGTCGGAGCACCACCTGCCGGTCCGCTCGTATGTGCATCCGGACACGTTCAAGATGTACGAAGAAGAAGCGTACAAGATGGGCTTCACACACGCGGCGGTAGGCGCGATGGTTCGCTCGAGCTACCACGCCGATCTGCAGGCGCATGGAGCCGGGGTGGTTTGAACGGTTTAGTGTGTTGTCAGTTTGAAAATGCAAAGCCCGCACGTGTTGCGGGCTTTGTTCTTTTTTGGGGCGCTGGAGCGGGCGGTTCAGCAGTTCCGCGCGGCGATCTGCCTGTGCTGCTTAGCGGTAGTGGCGCGCGAGCAGACTGCAAGTAACAGATATCACTCCGCCGATAATCGTGAACGGATAGAGAAAGCCGATAAAACGATGGCGCAGCGCGCGGTCTTCGATGAGGCGGTAGATCAAATTGGGCATGCTGGATCTCCTTGAAACCAGGTCGAAAAGTGCAGCTCAGCGCGCCTAAATCAGTTAGGTAAGCGAATAATGAGATGCGGAAAAGGAGGCCGCGACGACGCCGGTTATGAGCAGCGAAAACCACATCAACCATCCATCACGCTCCTGTTCTCTTGCGTGACGCGTTGGACGAGCCGCTGCATCGGCCGCACCCAGGCACACCAGTATTGTGAAGGGGCGCGTCTAGCCGCCAGCCCGCGCACGCTCAAGCAAACAATTCAATCACAGGCCAGCCGCGTTCCGTGGCAACGGCGCGCAAACGCGGGTCGGGATTGGTCGCGACCGGATGCGTGACACGCTCGAGCAAAGGCACGTCGTTGATCGAATCGCTATAGAACCGGCTCTGCGGGAAATCCTGCAGGCGCTGGCCGAGCGAAGCTAGCCAGTCCTCGGTGCGCGTGATCTTGCCCTCGCGGAAGGTCGGCACGCCGACCGAATTTCCGGTAAAGCGTGCCAACGGATCGCCGTCTTCAGTGCCGAGATCGATCCCCAGCAAATGTTCGAAGCCGAGTGCCTTGGCGATCGGTTTCGTAATGAACACATTGGTGGCTGTGACGACGCAGCACAGGTCGCCTGCGTCGATATGACGTTGCACGAGTTTCCGCGCAGCGGGCAGAATGGCCGGCGCAATCACCTCCTCCATGAACTGCACGTGCCACGCGTCGAGCTGCTCGCGCGAGTGGCGAGCCAGCGGCGCCAATGTGTAGTTCAGGTAGGCGGTCATATCGAGTGTGCCGGCCACATACTGGCGGTAATAGTCGTCGATTTCCTCCGCGTGCTGCGCAGCGCCTTCTATGCCCAATCCGGCGATGAAATGGGCCCACGCCTGATCGCTGTCGAGCGGCAGCAGCGTGTGGTCCAGGTCGAACAGCGCAAGGTTGCGGCTCATCCAGCGTCCTTGTGAGAGTGAGAAAAATAAGTAGTTGAGCGAATCGCGTGCCGGGCCATGAGCCGGCACACCGTAATCCACAGGTTGGCACGAGCGTATATTCAAAAGCACAAAATTACAATAAGGCAAAAATGTGCAACACTAGTGTCATAAACGCCCCGGGTGCCGGTTCGCGCGGCATGCGGTTCGGGTCTTGGCAGCAGGAACGGGTGCGCAGTGCCTTATGTTGATTCTTCTTAACCTTCTGGCTGGTGTGGCGCTCCTCGTGTGGGGCTCGCATATCGTACGTACCGGCATCCTGCGCGTGCTCGGCGCCGATCTGCGCAGCGTCCTCGGGCGCAGCACCAGCAGTCGCTGGCGTGCCTTCCTCGCGGGCGTTGGCGTCACAAGCCTCGTGCAGAGCAGCAATGCAACGGCGGTGATCGTCACGTCCTTCGCTGCGCAAGGTCTCCTGCCGCTTACCAGCGGCCTCGCGATCATGCTTGGCGGCGACGTCGGCACCGCACTCATGGCGCGGGTGCTGACACTCGATCTGTCATGGCTGTCGCCGATCCTGATTCTGTTCGGCGTGCCGCTCTTTCTGTCGCGCAAGCAAACCCGCCTCGGCCAGGTCGGCCGTACGCTGATCGGGCTAGGCTTGATCCTGCTGGCGCTGCACCTGATCGTCGAAACCGCCCAGCCGATGATGCAAGGCGCCGGCGTGCGCGTGATGTTCGGCGCGCTGACCGGCGACACCATGCTCGACGCGCTGGTCGGCGCGGCATTCGCGATGCTGTCCTATTCGAGTCTCGCGGCGGTCCTGCTGACTGCGACGCTTGCCTCGTCCGGCGTGATCTCGCTGAAGGTGGCGCTGTGTCTGGTGATCGGCGCGAATCTCGGCAGCGGCTTGCTGGCGCTGATGGGTACGCTCGCGCAGAACGCGGCGGCGCGGCGTCTGGCCTTGGGCAGTCTCGCATTCAAGCTGACCGGCGCGTTGCTGATCCTGCCGTTCGCGCCGTTGCTTGCACGCGGGCTGCCGGTGCTGATCGCGAATCCACGCGAAGCGGTGGTCGGTTTTCACGTGATCTACAACACACTGCGTTGCTGCGCCTGCCTTTCGCTGATCGATCCGGTGGCGCGCATCTGCACGCGGGTATTGCCGGACCGGCCGCAGCCCAACGGCGAACTGCGGCCGCTGCATCTGGATGCCGCCGCGCTTCCCACACCCACGCTCGCACTCGCGCACGCCGCCCGCGAGGTGCTGCGCATCGGCGACATCGTGCGCACCATGCTCGATAACATCGCGGACCTGATTCATGACAACAACCTCGACAAGGCGCGCGAAACGGTCCGTATGGACGACGACGTGGACCAACTCTACGCCGCGGTCAAAAGCTATCTGACACTGATCTCCCGCGAGCAACTCGATGAAGCTGACAGCCGCCGCTGGACCGACATCATCGCGTTGACGATCAATCTGGAGCATGCGGGCGACATCATCGAGCGGATCGTTGGCGATATCGAGGAAAAGAAGATCGCGCACCGGCTGTCGTTTTCGGAGGAGGGGCTGGGCGAGCTGGACGACCTGCAGGCACGGCTCGTCAGCAATCTGCAGCTTGGCCTGTCGGTGTTTCTGACTAACGACCTGCGTTGCGCCGAGCGGCTGCTGGCGGAGAAGGAGCGCTTTCGCGATCTGGAGCGCGCGTATTCATACAAGCACCTGGACCGGCTCGCGGGGCAAACCCTGCGCAGCATCGAGACCAGCGCGTTGCATCTGGATCTGATCAGCGACATGAAGCGGCTCAATTCACTGTTCTGTTCGACGGCCTATCCGGTGCTCGACGCAGCCGGCGCGCTGCACGACACGCGCTTGCGCAAGCGCGTGCTCGATACGATGCATGTGAAGGAATAAGCGGGTCGCGCGGCGCTCTTGCAGCGCTTCCTGAAGCATTCGTGCGAAGCCCCGAACACGCCGGCGCCCTAAGCCAGAACGATCTCTTCCAGCTTCTTTTTCAGCGCCGCAAAGTCGGCGGCTTCGGCCGCCTTTTTGTTGGTGACCAGCACATCGATCTTATCGACCGGACAGTAGGAAATCCTGCTGCGCTGACCGATCTTGCTGTAGTCGGCGAGGATCACCACGCGGTCTGCGTTGGCGACCATGGCGCGCGCCACTTCGGTTTCAGCGTGATCGTAGTTGGTCGCGCCATGCCGGTGATCGATGCCGACCGGCGAGAGCAAGGCCATGTCCGCACGATAGCGCTGGATGTCGAGCACGGTGGTGGCGCCGGTGGTCGCCATTGCGCGATCGCTGATCGAACCGCCCAGCAGGATCACTTCGTTGGCTGCTTCCGTCTGATCCACGGCGCCGCGCATTTTCAGCGCGACGTCGATGGAATTGGTGACGATCGTCAGGTTCGCCAGTTTCGCCAGCTCTTCGGCGAGCGCTGCGGTGGTGGTGCCCGCGTCGATGAAAAGTGTCTGGCCGCTCGCGATCAAACCGGTGGCCGCCTTGGCGATTGCCGTTTTGGATTTGACGCGCATGTGGGCGCGCTCGGCGATCGGCGCCTCGTCGGCAGGTTTGATCGCGCCACCATGCACGCGCCGCAATTCACCGAGTGCTTCCAGGTCGAGCAGATCGCGCCGCACCGTTTCGCGCGACACCCCGAGGTCCGCCATGATCCGTTCAGTCGACACGCGTTGAAGCGTGGACAGCAACGCGCGAATTCTCTGATGACGGTCTTCCTGCCACATGCATTTTTCCTTGAGTGCGAACGCTCGTTCACACGGCTTGCTTTTTTAAAGTGTCATCGTGGACACGGATGTGTGTCCGGAGGATGTCAAGCGTACTACTTTAGCCGAATTGTGTTGTATTTTTTTGGCAGCTTGCAACTTTGTGTATTTAACCTTAGCCTTCGCAGATCGAAGTGCTGCGCCGATTTCGAACATCAAATGTTCGGAAAGGAATTGAAATGCCCAATTTCGAGCATTTTGTGGCAATTTTTGGCAATTTGCTTGACCCATGCCGTTGCCATAATGGATCTTGGGATCTGCCGCTTGAACCATTCACTGCTGCATGCGGCGCTGCCAGGAGGCCGCACGGTTTGGCATCCTGACAATAAAATCGCTGAGCCAACACGGGGCGGAATGGGTCTCGGCGTTGGCCGTGTGGCCTGCTATCGCAGCGTCGCCCATTGGCGCGATACTACGCGCGGGGCCCACGCGTAAAGGCTGCATGACGCAGTGCGTCATGGCGGTACGGGCAACTGGGAACGTGTCGGGAGCATACTTAACCCGCTCTATCTGGAAGGTAACGAGACGTGGCAAACGGCATTGATCGCACTTTATCCGCAGACTGGCCGTATCCGAGGCGGGTTGCGCATCGCTGCGGCGGCACATTGGCGCCGGAGAACACGCTGGCCGGTTTCGACGCGTGCGTGCGCTACGGCTACCGCATGGTCGAATTCGATGCCAAGCTCTCTGCCGACAACCAGCTCTTTCTGTTGCACGACGACACGCTGGAACGCACGACTAACGGCCATGGTGCCGCGGCGGAACACACGTGGGACCAACTGGCCGTGCTCGATGCCGGCGCCTGGTTCGGGCCGCAGTTTGCTGGCACGCGCCTGCCGACGCTCGCCGAGGCGGCGGGGCGTTGCGCACGAGATGGCATCGCCGCCAACATCGAAATCAAACCCTGCGTGGGTCGTGACGAGATCACCGGGCGCCTGGTCGCAGGTGGCGCGCTGACTTTGTGGCAAGGGCAGACGCCGCCGCTGCTGTCATCGTTTTCGTTCGAGGCGCTCGCTGCTGCGCGGGATGCGGCGCCCTCATTGCAACGCGGCATGCTGTTCGAAGAGGTCCCGGCGGACTGGCTGCGCATCGTGCGGGAACTGGATTGCGTGTCTTTGCACGCGAGCCACCGGTATCTGACCGAGCGGCTGGTCGCCGAGATCAAGGCAGCCGGTTTGCGTGTACTGGCCTACACGGTGAATGACCCGGTGCGTGCAAAGCTGCTCGCGCAATGGGGCGTGGACATGATTTGTACAGATCGCATCGATAGACTTGAGCACGAGGACATGTTTTCAGCGCCGGCGAATCCGGACTGAGCATGGCGCGGGTGCGAGTTTGCACAGGCGCGTGCTCATAGGGCCAGAAATTAGAAATTTTCCAAACGTAGCAATTTCGGCAGAGGATGGGGAAGACTATGAAGCGCACCGTGTTAGCTCGCATACTTTCGATGTCGGCCGCTGCGGGTGTCGCCGCAGCCGGCGTGAGCAGCGCTTCGGCCGCGCCGCTCGATGCACTGGTCGCAGCCGCGAAGCAGGAAGGCCAACTTACCGTGATCGCGTTGCCGCATGACTGGTGCAACTACGGTCAGCTGGTGGCCGGCTTTCAGAAAAAGTACGGTATCAAGATCAACGAACTGAACCCGGATGCGGGTTCCGGCGACGAAGTCGAAGCCATCAAGGCGAATAAGGGCAACAAGGGTCCGCAGGCGCCTGACGTGATCGACGTGGGTCTGTCGTTCGGTCCGACCGCGAAGGCCGAGGGTTTGCTGCAGCCGTACAAGGTCGCTTCGTGGAACTCGATTCCGAAAGAGTCGAAAGATGCCGAAGGCTATTGGTATGGCGATTACTACGGCGTGCTGTCGTTTGAAGTGAACGCCGACATGATCGACAAGGCGCCGTCCGACTGGAGCGATCTGCTCAAGTCAGACTATAAGAACGCCGTTTCGCTGGCCGGCGACCCGCGCTCGGCCAACCAGGCGATCCAGGCCGTGTTCGCGGCGGGCCTGTCGCAAAGCAAGGGCGATGTGAGCAAGGCCGACAAGGCCGGTCTCCAATATTTCGCCGCTCTGAACAAGAACGGCAACTTTGTGCCGGTGATCGGCAAGGCCGCGTCGCTCGCTCAGGGCACTACGCCGATCGTCGTGCGCTGGGACTACAACGCGCTGGCCGACCGTGACACACTGAAGGGCAATCCGAAGGTGCAGGTGGTGATTCCGAAGACGGGCGTGGTCGCCGGTGTGTACGTTCAGGCAATCAGCGCCTACGCGCCGCATCCGAATGCCGCCAAGCTGTGGATGGAATATCTGTACTCGGATGAAGGCCAGATCGGTTGGCTCACCGGCTATTGCCATCCGATGCGCTATAACGAACTGGTGGCGGCGAAGAAGGTCCCGCAAGCGCTGCTCGACAAGCTGCCGGCGCCGTCGTCATACAAGAATGTGGTGTTCCCGACACTGTCCCAACAGGACGCCTACAAGGACACCATCACGAAGCACTGGGACGAAGCGGTCGGCGCGAACGTCAAGTAAGCCAGAAAGCACCAAAGGTGAACTATGAGCGCCTCATCGGATGCCGGATCGGTGCAGCCGGAATTACTGGTTCCGCCTGCGCCTACTCCAACGCCTCGCGTCGACGGTCCGGGCCGCGCGTCGCAGTTGCTCGCCTGGATCGGCGTGGTGCCGTTTTTCACCTTCGCGCTGTTGTTCCTGATTTTGCCGACCGGTTTTCTGATGGTCGGCGCATTCCAGGATTCGCAAGGCCATTTCACGCTCGCCAATTTCCGCGACCTGCTCCAGCCCACGGTGATGGATGCCTACTGGATCAGCTTCAAGGTGAGCGCCGCCTCCGCGCTCGGCGGCGCGGTGATCGGCTCGCTGCTCGCGTGGGCGGCGGTGCAAGGCAAATTGCCGGGCTGGATTCGCCCGACGTTGATGACGTTCTCCGGCGTCGCCTCGAATTTTGCCGGCGTGCCGCTCGCGTTCGCCTTCATCTGCACGCTGGGACGCGTCGGTCTCGTGACCGTATTGCTGAAGAAATACCTCGGCTTCAATCTGTACTCGACGGGCTTCAGCGTTCTGAGCTTCTCCGGGTTGACACTGACTTACTTGTACTTTCAGATTCCTTTGATGGTGCTGATCGTCACGCCCGCGCTCGACGGCCTGAAGCGCGAATGGCGTGAGGCCTGCGACTGCCTCGGCGGCACGGCCTTCCAATACTGGCGCCACGTAGCGTTACCGGTGTTGTGGCCGAGCGTGCTCGGCGCGACGCTGCTGCTGTTTGCCAATTCGTTCGGTGCGGTCGCCACGGCTTACGCGCTGACCGGCAGTTCGCTGAACATCGTCACGATCCTGCTGTACGCGCAGATTCGTGGCGATGTGATGCACAACCAGAACCTGGGCTATGCGCTCGCGCTTGGCATGGTGCTTGTCACGGGGCTGTCGAACGGCGGGTACATCTGGTTGCGTTCACGCGCTGAAAGGGGGCGTCGATGAATAGCCAATCGCGTGTCGGCGCGTGGACTGCGATGATCGTCGGTTCGCTGTACTTTCTGATTCCTTTGCTCGCCACCTTCGAATTCAGCCTGCGCATGAAGCGTGGCGTCTACAGCTTCGAGGCGTATAGCGTCGTGCTGAGCGATCCGCGGTTTCAGGCCTCGTTCGGCTATTCGATCCTGATGGCGGTGCTGACGATCATTGTCGGCGTGTTGCTGGTGGTGCCGACTGCGTACTACGTGCAGTTGCGGCTGCCGAGACTGCGGCCGGTCGTCGAATTCATCACGCTGTTGCCGCTGGTGGTGCCAGCGATCGTGATCGTGTTCGGGTATCTGCGCATCTATAACAGCAGTTCGATTCTGCCGCTCACCGGCAACGAACGCGCGACCGACCTGCTGCTGGTGTTCGGCTACGTCACGCTTTCGCTGCCGTACATGTATCGCGCGGTCGACGCCGGTTTGCGCGCCGTCGACGTGCGTTCGCTGACCGAAGCCGCCGAATGTCTCGGTGCGAACTGGGCGACGATTCTGTTCAAGGTGATCTTCCCGAATATCCGCTCGGGCATTCTGTCCGGCGCGTTTCTCACCTTTGCCGTGGTGATCGGCGAGTTCACGCTGGCGAGTCTGCTCGACCGCCCCGCGTTTGGCCCGTATCTGCAATTGATCGGTGCGAACCGTGCGTACGAACCGTCGGCGCTCGCGATCATCGCGTTCGTGATCACATGGGCGTCGATGGGTTTGATTCAGGTATTCGGCTCGGCACGCGCGCTTAGCGGCCAGAAAATTTGACGGACTCATTTGACCGACTAAGGCAGCGAATCATGGCATTCCTTGAGATCGAAAATCTGCATAAGGCCTTCGGGGCGAACACCGCGCTGCATCACTTCGACATGAAGATCGAACGCGGCGAGTTCATCACGTTCCTCGGACCATCCGGCTGCGGCAAGACCACGGTGCTGCGGATGATCGCCGGCTTCGAAACGCCGACGCGCGGCGTCATCCGGCTGGATAACAAGGACGTGACGCATTTGCGCACGCGGCAGCGCAAGGTCGGCATGGTGTTTCAGTCGTACGCGCTGTTTCCGAACATGACCGTGGCCGATAACATCGGCTTTGGACTGAAGATCACGCATCGTCCGCAGACGGAGATCAACAAGCGCGTCGAGGAGATGTTGCAACTGATCAAGTTGCCGCAACTCGGCGAGCGCTATCCGTGGCAATTGTCGGGTGGTCAGCAGCAGCGCGTGGCGTTGGCGCGCGCGCTTGCCGGCAAGCCGCAGGTGCTGTTGCTCGACGAGCCGCTCTCCGCGCTCGACGCGAAGATTCGCATTTCGCTGCGGCAAGACATTCGGGCGTTGCAGCGTGAGTTGGGTATCACGTCGATTTTCGTCACGCACGATCAGGAAGAGGCGCTGTCGATTTCGGACCGCATCGTGGTGATGAACGAGGGGCGTGTCGAACAGATCGGCTCGCCTTCGGAGATCTACAACTATCCGCGCACGCGCTTTGTCGCGTCGTTTGTCGGCACGCTGAACATTCTGGCGGGCCATGTGATCGACCCGAAAACCGGCAAGATGGCCGTCGACGGTCAGGAACTGACCACCACGCAAGAACTGCCGCCAGACGACGCGGGCAAGAAACGCATGCTCGCGCTGCGGCCCGAAGCCATTGTGCTGGAGCCGGCCGCGCCGGGCCGCAACACGCTGAACGCGACCGTCGAAGAAGTGAATTTCCTCGGCGCGGTGGTGCGCATCAGAACGCGCGTGAAGGATGCGGTCATTTCACTCGATGTATTCAACGACCCGAATCGCGGCTTGCCCGAACGAGGCCAACCGGTGTCGCTGGGTTTCTCGCACGAGAACTTGTTGGTGCTTGAAGAAGGCGGCGCATAGAAGCCGGACAGCCGTGCCCGACGTGGGCGAGGGCCGCGCGTACGGCTAGGCGGTTTCTGCTGACGCGTGCGAAAGCCGGCGCGCAAGCTGGGCGGTTTCGGCTGAAACAGGCGAAAGCCGCAGCCCAAAAGGCGCCCCGGGTTTTCCCGAATTCGCGCCTGTACGGATTCCGGATTCCCCGACACACCTCGTCCGGATTTCCGGAATCCCGGACGGCGGGCGTCGTAGCACACCAAAAAACCTATAAAAATCAAAGCGATTCGCGTCGCATCAAGCTGGCATCGACCTTGCAATTTAGAACCTGCGGCCGCAATGGACCGACAACTAAAGCAAGGAGACAACGATGTCTGATTTCCCTTCCCGGTATTTCTGAATTCGTCGTCTTGTCGCGGCCTAATGCCGTGCACAGGCGTGACGACTATTCGTTCGCATGATGCGCAGCGTGGCAGGCCTTGAGCTCACCCATATCGCAGGAAACATCGTGAAGAAACCTATCCACAAAGTGCTGTACGTCCAGGTGATCGTCGCGATCATCATCGGCATCGCGCTCGGCCACTATTCGCCGGACTTCGCTATCGACATGAAGCCACTCGGCGACGGCTTCATCAAGCTGATCAAGATGGTGATCGGGCCGATTATCTTCTGTACGGTGGTGACGGGTATCGCCGGTATGGAAGACATGAAGAAGGTCGGGCGCGTCGGCGGTAAGGCGCTGCTGTACTTCGAAATCGTCTCGTCGTTTGCATTGTTGCTCGGCCTGATCGCCACGCACGTGCTGAAGCCGGGCGTCGGCTTCAATATCGATCCGGCCACGCTCGACGGCAAGGCTGTCGCGTCGTATGCCGCCAAGGCACACGGCCAGACCACGGTCGATTTCCTGATGCACATCATTCCGGACACGCTCTCGTCGGCTTTCGCACAAGGCGAAATCCTGCAGATCCTGCTGATCGCGCTGCTGTTCGGTGCGGTGCTCGCCACGGCCGGTGAGAAGGGCAAGGTCGTCACGAACTTCATCGACGGGCTCTCGCACGTGCTGTTCGGCATCGTGCGCATCATCACCAAGCTGGCGCCGATCGGCGCGTTCGGCGCGATGGCCTTCACCATTGGCAAGTACGGCATCGGCTCGCTGCTGCCGATGCTCAAGCTGATCGGCACGTTCTATCTGACTTCGATCGTGTTCGTGGTGGTCGTGCTCGGCATCATCGCGCGTGCGGTGGGCTTCAACATCCTGCGCTTTGTTGGCTACATCAAGGAAGAGATGCTGATCGTGCTCGGCACGAGCTCGTCGGAAGCCGCGCTGCCGCAACTGATGCTGAAGCTCGAAAAGCTCGGCTGCTCGCGCTCGGTGGTGGGCCTCGTGGTGCCGACCGGTTACTCGTTCAACCTCGACGGCACCAACATCTACATGACGATGGCCGTGCTGTTCATCGCGCAGGCTACCAACACCGACCTCACGTGGACGCAGCAGCTCACGCTGTTGGCGGTGACGATGCTGACTTCGAAGGGCGCAAGCGGTGTGACGGGCGCAGGCTTCATCACGCTGGCCGCCACGCTCGCTGTGGTGCCGACCATTCCGCTGTCGGGCATGGTGCTGATTCTCGGTATCGACCGCTTCATGAGCGAATGCCGCGCGCTGACGAACATCGTCGGCAACGGTGTGGCGACGGTGGTGGTGTCGGCATGGGAAAAGGAACTGGACCGCAACAAGCTGAACGCCGCGTTGCGGGGTGAAGCGACGGTCAAAGAGCCGGCTAGCGTTTAAGCCGCGTACCGGCTACGACACCCACCAGCAATCCGATCACGGCAGCGGATACCCGCGTATGAAAACGGCAGCCGCGCGCCGTGCCCCCACGCTGTCGGCCGACGCAGCTCGCGCCGACGGCGCGCCGCCTTATGCCACAATATCCGATCCTCACCGATCGGGAATTGCCAACGTGACGCGCCGCCTGCTGATCCTCTTCGCGCTCGTCGCCGGGCTCGTGGCGGCGTGCGGGTTCACGTACAGCATCGCCTGGCAGAGCGGCATCGACAATTTGCGGCGCAACGCCGCGGTGCGGGTCGATCGCACGACGAGCGCGCTGAAAAGCACACTCGAGCGCTACGAATCGCTGCCTTATCTGCTGGGCGAACATCCTATCGTGCAGGACGTGCTGGTCAATCCCAGTCCAGCTAACGTCGAGCACGCCAATCTCTATCTCGACGACCTCAACCGCCATGCGCGGGCAACGGTCACTTACATTATTCCGGTCGACGGCTATTGTGTCGCCGCGAGCAACTGGCGCGGACCGGGCAGCTTCATCGGTGCGGGCTATCAATTCCGGCCGTATTTTCTCGATGCGGTGAAGGGGGGCGTGGGCCGCTTCTTCGGTATCGGCACGATTTCGCAGGCGCCGGGTTACTACGTCTCGCAGCCGGTGCGGCGGGACGGCAAGATCGTCGGCGTGGCGGTCGTCAAACTCGATCTTGAATGGTTTCAGGGCGCGGATGCGTCCGAGCCCCTGGTTGTCGCCGACGACCACGGCGTAATTTTTCTGTCGTCGATGCCGGCGTGGAAATATCACACGATCCAGCCGTTGTCGGGACAGGTCGCCGATTCGATCTATCAGGCGCGCCAGTACGCACAACAGCCGATCGCGCCGCTGCCGGTGACGATCGAGCGCACCCTCGAAGGCGACGCGCAGATCGTGCGTATCGGCGGTGGCCGCTATGCAACGCGCTATCTTGCGTCGCGGCGCGGCATGGGCGAGCCGGACTGGCATCTGATTACGATGTCGCCCGTTAGTCCGGTCGATGCCGACGCGCGCAATGCGACCATTGTTACCGGCTTCGGATACGTGTCGGTGGTGCTGCTCGCGTTCTACTGGAGAATGCGCCGCGCCCGGGTGCGTGAAGTGATGCGCAGCCGTTCGCTGCTGCAAAAGGCCTACGCGGAACTGAACCAGCGAGTGGCCGAGCGCACCGCAGATCTCTCGCAGGCGAATGAACAGTTGCAGAAGGAAGTCGCCGAGCGAACGCGCGCCGAACAGGAACTGCGCGCCGCGCACGATGAGCTGATCCAGGCGAGCAAACTCGCCGCACTCGGTCAGATGGCGGCCGGCATTACGCATGAATTGAATCAGCCGCTCGCGGCGTTGCGCGGCTTTTCGGACAACACACGCGTGCTGCTCGAACGCGGCGACCAGGCCTCGGCGCGCGAGAATCTCGAAGCGATCGCGGCGCTCACCGAGCGCATGGGCAAGATCACCAATCAGTTGAAGCTCTTCGTCGGCCGCGCGCGGCCGCGCAGCGCGCGTGCGCCGATCATGCGAGCGTTGCGCAATGTGATCGCGCTGCTGCAAAAGCGCCTGCAAGGCGTCGAAGTCGAGTTCGCTTTGCTCGATGCCGACACCGGCGCGCGCGGGCTTCTGAATCTCGCCGACGATCCCCCCGATCTGGTCGCCAATTGCGACGAGCTTCGGCTTGAACAGGTGCTGATCAATCTGCTCGGCAACGCGCTCGACGCAACGGCGGGGATGACGCCGCCGCGCATTTCGATCGAGATCGAAGCCGCTGAGTCGAGTGTGTCGTTCGCAGTGCGCGACAACGGCCCAGGCATTCCCGACGACGTGCTGCCGCGCCTGTTCGAACCGTTCTTTACGACGAAGGAAATGGGCCAAGGGTTGGGGCTCGGCCTTGCGATTTCGTCGTCGATTGCGCGCGATTGCGGCGGCACATTGGTGGCGCGCAACGCGCCGGACGGCGGTGCATTATTCGTATTGACGCTGCGCCGCGCGCGCGTGCAGACGAGTCACACATCGGATCCGCTCACCACGGGTTCCTGAATCAGACGAGAACAACATGCTGAACGACGGCTTGCAAGTGCTGTACATCGAAGACGACGAGCTAGTGCGGCGCGCCAGCGTGCAGAGTTTGCAACTGGCGGGTTTCGACGTGATCGGCCATGCGTCGGCGGAATCCGCAGCGAAGATGATTAGCGCGGATTTCTCAGGCGTGATCGTCAGCGATATTCGCTTGCCTGGCGCAAGCGGTCTCGAACTGCTCGCGCAGTGCCACGAGCGCGCGCCCGATGTGCCGGTGATTCTGGTCACCGGTCATGGCGATATTTCGATGGCCGTGCAGGCCATGCGTGACGGCGCGTATGACTTTATCGAAAAGCCGTTCGCATCGGAGCGTCTGATCGAAACCGTGCGACGCGCGCTGGAGCGCCGCAAGCTGGTGCTGGAGAACCTCGCGCTGCGCCGTGAGCTGGCCGGCCAGAATACGGTGGCGCCACGCATCATTGGCCGTAGCCCGGCGATCGAGCAGGTGCGGCGGCTGATCGCGAATATCGCGCCGACCGACGCGTCGGTGCTGATCAACGGCGACACCGGCGCGGGCAAGGAATTGATCGCGCGCAGTCTGCATGAACTGTCGCCGCGGCGTGACAAACCGTTTATCGCGGTGAACTGCGGCGCGCTACCGGAGCCGATGTTCGAGTCGGAAATGTTCGGCTACGAGCCCGGCGCATTCACCGGCGCGGCAAAACGCCGCATCGGCAAGCTCGAACATGCTTCGGGCGGCACGCTGTTCCTCGACGAAATCGAGAGCATGCCGCTCGCGTTGCAGGTCAAGCTGCTGCGTGTGTTGCAGGACGGCGTGCTGGAGCGGCTCGGCTCGAATCAGCCGATTCGCGTGAATTGCCGAGTGGTGGCCGCCGCAAAGGGCGACATGGCCGAGCATGTCGCGGACGGCTCGTTCCGTCGCGACTTGCTATACCGGCTGAACGTGGTGACGATCGCGCTGCCGCCGTTGGGCGAGCGTCGCGAGGACATCGTGCCATTGTTCGAGCACTTCCTGCTGGATGCGGCGGTGCGTTATCAACGCCCTGCGCCGATTCTCACGGACCGGCAGCGTGCCAGCCTGATGCAGCGGGAATGGCCGGGGAATGTGCGCGAACTGCGCAATGCCGCCGACCGCTTCGTGCTCGGCGTGGCCGACGATCCGGTCATGTCTTTCGCCGACGACGGCTTAGCGACGCAACCGTTGAAGGAACGTGTCGAGCAGTTCGAGCGGGCGGTGATCGCGGAGGCGTTGGAGCAGGCCGGCGGTGTCGTCGCGGTCGCGGCGGACAAGCTGCAGCTTGGAAAGGCGACGCTCTACGAGAAGATCAAGCGATATGGCCTTGCGGCCAAAGGGGAAGGGGAGCGGTGAGGATTTGAAGCGCCGGCGGCGAGGTGCGACGCCGGCGTTTGAATCAGGGTGCTTTGCTTCAGGCTTTCCGTGGCAATCAGACCGCGTTCAGCGCTTTTTCCAGCAACTGGTCGAGTTCCGCGAATTGCGGCTCGCCCACGTAGCGCTTCAGAATCTTGCCGTCCTTGTCGACCAGGAAGGTGGTCGGCGTGAGCTGGACGTTGCCGAACTGCTTGGCGACCGAGCCGTCGTCCATCGCAACCTTGAACGGCAACTGGCGGGTTTCTGTGTAATTGGTCACGTACATCGGCGCGTCGTAGTTCATTGCGACGGCGACGAATTCGAGCCCTTTGCCCTTGAAGCGGTTATAGGTCTGGACCATCTGCGGCATTTCCTTCATGCAGGTGTCGCAGCTGGTCGCCCAGAAGTTGATCAGGTAGACCTTGCCTTTCAGGTCGGCGGTCGAGACTTTCTGGCCTGACAGCAACGTGAAGGTCGCATCGGGCACGCGCTGCTGCCCGGCGAACGCGAAATAGCCAGCAATCGCAATCGCGATGGCCACGACGGCGATGATGATGGTGCGAATCGGATTCGCGCGCCGTGCGGCGGTGGACGGGGTGGAACTCATGAACGGAACCTCGAGAGTCGCGCGGAGCGCGCGGGACAGTGCGTTGGTATGGGCTGCGTTTGGTCTTGCTTTGCGACTATTAAATCCGGTGCTGCCAAGCGTCGCTATTGTAGCCCCATTCCGGCCGCGCGGCAGCAGGTGGCCGGGGAGGGGATAATAGGACTTTACGTTCCTGTCAGCCCAATCTTCTGTCCCATGCTTCGAACCGTTTTTCGCTTCCTCGCCCGGATTTCGATAATCCCGTTTGGCCGTCCTGTCAGCCGTTCCCCAAGTTTCGCCCTGGCCGGCGCCGCTTTTCGCTTGCCGCGTGCGCGCGCAGTACTCGGCACGATGGCTTGCGCGCTGGCATTGGGCGGCGCATTGACGGCGTGTTCGCCGACCTTCGACTGGCGCACCATCATGAACAACGACGACGGCTACACGGTCGACCTGCCGGCCAAGCCGGACAACGATCAGCGCGCGGTCCAGATCGACGGCACACCGATGCAGATGGCGATGCAGACAGCCGAAGCCGGCGACGCGGTGTTCGCGGTCGGCACGGTGATGCTGCCGAACGACGATCCGCAGACGCAGCGCGCCGCGCTCGAATTCCTGCGCACCGGCCTCGCCCGCAATGTGGGCGCCGCACCGGACGCTCATGCGGTGCAAATCCCGCTCGCCGCCGGCGGTCGGGTGATGGGGCTGGAAATGAAGCTGACCGGTGAGGCCGGTTCGAAACACGAAACGCGAACCGTCTATGCGCGTCTGGTCGCGCGTGGCCGGCATGTGTATCAGGCGGCCATCATTGCTTCCAAGCCCCTCCAGCAGGAACAGGTCGACCAGTTTTTTTCGTCGTTCCAACTGTATT
This sequence comes from Paraburkholderia sp. GAS348, assembly GCF_050434205.1. Taxonomy (NCBI): domain Bacteria; kingdom Pseudomonadati; phylum Pseudomonadota; class Betaproteobacteria; order Burkholderiales; family Burkholderiaceae; genus Paraburkholderia; species Paraburkholderia sp. GAS348. The sequence goes on along the minus strand of NZ_JBNPVT010000008.1, from coordinate 30,490 downwards.
GAAAGGGGGCGCTTTGGCGGATTCGGCGTGCCGCCAGATCGCAGTGCACAGTGAAAGTTCCTTCGCAGCATTGCATGCTAATTCTCGGTTTACGTTGAAGTTTCCTGATTACTCGCAGGTGCTGTGGATAACTCTGTTGAGAACTTCGCGGTTTTTACCGAAGATGCCCATCCCGTGGGCATTCTGTCAGGTGGAGTCCGCTCCGGGCAGGCGAAAAAAACCAATCGAATCAATGCCTTTTAGATGCGGGCTTCCGTGTGCCTTTCAGATGTTTCAAAATCTCTCTGGAACGCGTACGTGTGCATAAGTCAAGTCTTGACACGCATTTTTTGCCAGTTCGGCGGCGCGCAGACGATGCGGAGTGGCCAGATTTCGTCAGCGCTCAACGATGACGCCGCACCGGTGGCCTTGCTATTGGATCTTCCCGTGCGCACATCCGCAGGAAAGGGAATCAGGAACGGCAAAGTCTGTTTCTGTAGGGCCGAACTGATCTTTTAGTTGCGGGGTGGTAGTGCTTGCGGAAATATATTCGGAGGCATTCAACGCAAATCCATCCGATTCAAGATGCATTATTAGGTTGACTGACTGTTAATGCATGTAACGAGCGGTCGCGCCGGCGGCAATTCGCGTCTTTGTGGTTTCTTTATTTTCTGATAAATTTTCGTGAAGCCGTGCTCATTTTATGCATTTTTGAATGGCAGAATTTCCTTGCCCTTTTAAATTGATCGGACATCGCAGTGAAAACCTTGCGAAAATATTCAGACCGCTCTTCCGATTTTTGCGACTGCCGATCAATTGACGGTGACGGGCTCTCCTTCAAAACGGAGGCACGGCCACTTTGATCTGACTGCAGCGACAAAGCGTATCCGCAAGCGATTCAGGCAGGGCAAACGTGATGTTTTTCGGCGGCGCCACGCACTGATCCAGGCCACAGCTAACCAATATCGAGGTCGCTAGTATGCGTCGGTCGCCTCACGCCGCAAAACCACTCAATGCGCACTTACGCTATCCATTGATATGCGGCGTTATCCGGATGTTGACCTTCAGTTCGCCCTGGCTGGCAGTGTGGCTACCGGCCGGAAAAATTTGCGCAGCCACGACAATCAATAGCTCAACGGCCACGGTCTTTCTGCAAATACTGGACCCCTCTTCCAGTGTTTTCGTGGCGCCGGTCACCACCGTTATCAATAACACCGGCACCAACGTCGGCATATCTGGCGATGCCTCGAAGAACTGGCAATTGACCAATTACGGTTCTGTCAGCGCGATTGGCGGCGGAGTTCAGCTTGGTGCCGCTACCGCCAACGGTGTTCAGCTAGACAACTACGGCCGCATTAGCGGCGAGAATTTTGTCTTGGCGTACGGTGTTCAGCTCATCAACGGGGGAACCATTCGCAATCATGGCGGCGCCAGCATCAATAGCGAACTGTTTTACGGGATTTTATCAGGGAGAGTGACTACGACGATTGTGAATGATGGCGATATTTCTGGCGTTTCGTCAGCCATCAGATTGGGCTCAGGGGGCTCAGTCACACAGAGCAGCACTGGGCGAATCATCGGCAACGATGGCGGCGCGGGGCTGGTGATCGATAACGGGACTTATACGGTTAACTCCGCGGGCTTGATTACCGCAATTTCGGGTCCTGCCATGATCGTGCGCGGTACGAGTAACGGAACGATCACCAATAGCGGCAGCATATCGGGTACCACCGGCGTGCAGATGAACAGCAGTTCAGGAGGCTTGCTCACGAACTCGGGCACCATCACCGGATCAGGCGGTACCGCTGTCAGTATGAGCGGCAGCAACAACCAGTTAGTTTTGCAAACCGGAAGCGTGCTGAATGGTTCGATCACCAGTTCGGGCAAAAACAATACTTTGGCACTGCAGGGCAATGGTACGGCCAATAATAGCTTTAGCGGGCTGTCCACAATCTCCGCTCTGGATACCGGGACCTGGACCTTGGGTGGTACGGTGGGCACTACGGCAGCTAGTACCTCGGCACTCAATGTGCAAAATGGCACATTGATTGTCACGGGCCAGCTTACTAATGGCGGCACTGGCGCCGGATCCAGCGTTTCGAACGGCGGCACATTGCAGATTGGCAATGGTGGAGCCTCCGGCAGTGTGAGTGGCGATGTGTCGGTCAGCAATGGCGGGCAGTTGCGGTTTAGCCGGTCTGATACGGTGGTTTACGGCAATATTGTCAGCGGAAACGGCGGGCTTACCCAAGCGGGTTCCGGCACGCTGATTCTGAATAACAGCAACACCTATACCGGGGGCACCACAATCAGTAGCGGCACCCTGGCGATTGGCGACGCGTCCCATCCTGGCGCCGAACTCACCGGCGGCGGGGAGGTCACTGTCGACGCGGCCGGTTCATTCGGTGGCTACGGCAAGGTGAGCACGTCTGTACTCAACATGGGTCTGATTGGCGTCGGCAATGCGCTGCCGGCGTTCGCCAACGGCCCGGACGCTGTATTCACGATTGCCGGCAATCTCGACAACCATGGCACGATTACGATGGCCAACGGCGTTGCCGGGGACCGCCTGATCGTGACGGGGGGCACCTATATTTCCAATGGCGGCCGGCTGCTGATCGACAGCGTGCTGAATGAAGGCGGTGCGAGTTCGCAGAGCGATATGTTGGTGGCGGACGCGACGAGCATCGGTGCGGGAGGCGCCACGCATCTGAGCGTGCAGCGCGTGGGTGGCGTGGGCGCGTTCACGCCGACGGACGGCATTCAGGTCGTGCAGGTGGCGGATGCCAGCCGTTCTGCTGGCGGGGCGTTCACGCTCGACGGCCGGGTGGTAGGAGGTCCGTACGAGTACCGGCTTTTCCAGGGCGGGGTGGGCGATCCGAACAGTGGTCAGTGGTATCTGCGCTCCGAGCAGACACCGACACCGACGCCGACACCGACACCAACGCCAACGCCAACGCCAACGCCAACGCCAACGCCAACGCCAACGCCAACGCCAACGCCAGTTCCGCCGAAGCTTCTGCGGCCCGAGGTCGGTGCATATCTCGGCAACCAGTATGCGGCGCAGACTATGTTCATTCAGACCTTGCATGACCGTCTGGGCGATCCGCCGCATCAGACGGGTGACGATGCAGCCGGACGCGCTCCAACGGGGGCCGGTTGGGTGCGCGTGGCCGGCTCCGGCCTGCGCGGTCACGGCGCCGACGGTCAACTCGGCGTGAATACACAAGGCGAGGTGCTGCAGGCCGGTGGTGACATTGCGCAATGGTCAGGGATGCAGAGCATCGACCGCGTGCATGTCGGTCTGATGGCGGCCTACGGCAATATGCGCACCGACGCGAGCGCGGACGGCAATCCGTTCTCAGCGCACGGCACTGTCAGCGGATACGCAGTCGGTGGCTATGCGAGCTGGTTTGCCGACGAGAAGACCCGGCTCGGCGCTTACGTGGACAGCTGGCTCCAATACGGCAACTTCGACAATCAGGTGGAGGGCGATTTGTTGCCCGGAGAACGGTACAGCTCGCACAGCTGGACGGGTTCCCTGGAAGTCGGCTACGCGATGAATCCCTTCAACAGCGATTGGGTGATCGAACCGCAAGGCCAGATCCTCTACGCGGACTACAGCGCGGGCACGCATACCGAGGTCAACGGCACACAGGTCGGGGATAACGGTTCCGGCGGCTTGACGAGCCGGCTGGGCGCGCGTCTCTACCGCGATTTTGGAACCAGCGCCGGAAATATGATCCGGGCGTCGTTCGAGGCTAACTGGTGGTACAACAACCGGCGCAACTCGATCGTCGTGGACGATATATCAATCGCGCTCAATGGTGTGCCGAATAGCACGGGCGAGTTGAAAGCTGGCGTGCAATACAGGTTTGCACATCGCTGGCAGACCTGGGGCAATGTCGCGTGGGGTTTTGCCGGGAGCAGTTATCAACGACTGACGGGCATGGCCGGCGTGAAATATTCGTGGTGAGATGCACGTGGCGTGGCGTGGCGTGGCCTCGCGGTTGCGCCACGTGCGTAGCTGCAGCACGATCTCGCGAACCTGGCCCCCTCCCACACCGTTGATTCCGTGCGGCGCGGTTTCACGATGATCGGGCAGAACGGCTGCAGCGTCCTTACACTGCCCGGTCGTGTCAAGTCGGGGTCATCACGCGCCGATATTGAATGGCTTCACCGATCTGCGCGGCACTCGGCATGGCGGTGCCGGCCAGATCGGCGATGGTCCGCGCCACCTTCAGGACTCTGTAGTAAGCACGCGCCGACCAGCCGAAGCGTTCGCCGGCCTGACGCAGCAAAGCCTCACCGGCTGCGTCGGGGCGGCAGACCTCGTCCACTTCCCGTCCGCCCAGTTCCCGATTGGTTTTGCCTTGCCGGGCCAGTTGCCGCTCGCGAGCGGCATTCACCCGCAGTGCGATCGACGCGCTGGTTTCACCGGCGGCAGTGGAACGCGCCGACAACTCCGCCGGCGTGAGCGCGGGAATCTCGATCTGGATGTCGATCCGGTCGAGCAGTGGCCCGGACAGCTTGCGCAGATAGCGCGCCGCGATTTCCGGCGTGCAGCGGCAGCGGCCGTTGGGGTCGCCGCGCCAGCCGCAGGGACACGGGTTCATCGCGGCGATCAGCTGGCAGGCGGCCGGAAAATCCGCTTGCAAGGCAGCGCGCGAGATAGTGATGCGGCCGGCCTCGAGGGGCTCGCGCAGGGTTTCGAGCACATGGCGGTCGAATTCCGGCAGTTCGTCCAGAAACAGCACACCCAGATGCGCGAGCGTGATCTCGCCGGGTTGCGGCGGGTTGCGCCCGCCGACCAGCGCCGGAGCGCTCGACGAATGATGCGGCGCGCGAAACGGCCGTTGCCGCCATTGTGAGGGGGTAAAGCCGGCCCGGCTGGCGGACAGCAACGCGGCCGAGCTGAGCGCTTCGTCATCGGTCATGGGTGGGAGCAGGCCCGGCAGGCGAGCGGCGAGCATCGATTTGCCCGCGCCGGGCGGCCCGACCAGCAAGGACATAGGGCCAATTAAACCCAGTCAGCGATGTTAACCGCGTGCAAAATTGGACTCTCGTGGGTCGATAAACTTTACGCAGCAGCGCCCTGTATGACCGTGGTGCCATTCAGGGTCGCGTACCCCAACTTTTCCCGCGCCTCATCTAAGCCTGATTTGCTAGGGTGTCTGGATTTTTCGTTGGAGGCAATCGGCCTGCCGAAAACTTCGTCGAATCCCCACTCGGCGTAATTGCGAAACTCGGTCCTGCTGTTCTGCAACGGCAGCACGAGCACTACCCAGCGGTGTTCGCGGTAAGGTACGGCGTCGAAATCGATCCCGCCATTCCCGGGGTTTCGATCAAGCTTAAGGCACCGAGTCCAGATGTCCTGCTTCTTTTCTCTCTTCAGGTCCTTGTATCGCGTATTGTCGAGATGACTTCGAACGCGCTCGCCAACGTTGTGAGCTTGACCTCTGTAGATTACAGGTAAGTCGTCTATCCGTAGACTACATCCTTCCCTCCGCTTCAAGTCCGGCACAAAATCCGAGGCAATCATGTATAAGCCGCTTGTACGTCCGATGGCGGCGAAGCTCGCCGAAGAGCTGATTCTGACGAACTTGTATCCCGCAGCATTTGCGGATGGCGGGTGCTCTCTAAAAAGGCGCTCAAAACCGACCACGGAAGCAAGTTCTGCTTGATCAAGCACTCGTTTGTACACGTCAAACAATTCATTTGTGAGTCCACGAAGCGGCACGGATTTTTCCTAGGATAAGGTGTTTGAAGATTCCAAACGGCGCGAGGGCGTTATGTCTGAGCGCGCCCGTTACTTGTAAGAATGGAACGCTAATCGATTGAGAATCCACGCTGAATGCTACGGCTTATAGCGGTAAGGATGCCAACGGCTACGGACGGCTAACCCGCTCACAGCAGATCTCATTCAAACAGGACTCACGCCTAAATAAATCAAGCTATCTGTCACGCTATCCTTTGATCGTGATCTCGACCTGATCGGCTTCCACTCCAAAGGTCAAGGCCAAGCCGCGTTTGGCGTCCGCGATGGTCAGTGACCGCCCCCGTTGTTCATCGCGAGCCGATTCGCCGATTGTCGGCCAAGGCTCCCACTTCACCTTTTTGATATCGATACCGAGCGCGTGGAATGGTTCGTAATGCACCGGATTGGCCCCGCCACTCGTCCAGACACCGGGGACGTTGATCCGTGCAAAACGGGTCATCGTTACGATGAACCGATCACCATCAGGAATCACGCCGCTGATTTCGCCGATCAAGAACGCCGCACCGTGCTCTTCACCGCCTTCTTTCCAATTTGAACGCTGGTTTCGAGTTGCAACCACGTATTTACATTTTGTGATCGACCGTGCGTTCGCCCGCCAGTGTCCGCATCCCCGTTCGTTGATCATCGTGTCGATGCTCTTGCTCGTCAGCACCAACATCGTGTCTTTTTCGCTCATCGTTCGCCTGTCTATTTGAATGGTATGAGCTGATAGTAATGCAGTTATGCGCCAATAGCAAATTAACTACTGGTAATAATTGGCCTGTATGGTGGACGACTATCCGCAGATGAGTGACTGATTCAGCGCGCCTGCGAGAGGCAAGAATTGGATGCACACGCGCATCTGATGGTAACGACGCTAACCGAGAGCAGAGAGACGCGTCCGCGATATGAGCCATCCCGTCGGTGTCAGTGGAATGTGGCTGGACGCTACGGTTACTCGGGGCTATTTCGTGAGCACATGGGGCCAAATAAACCCAGTCAGCCAATTAAGCCAAGCCGGGTGGCTATGACATATAGCCTTGTGATAGATTAGCCCTCCCTGCTCCTGCTATCAGTGCCGTGCCTCCTATCCCGACCCCGAAGGCTTATTCGTACATCCGCTTTTCGACGCCCGAGCAACAGAAGGGCGACTCATCCCGTAGGCAGACTGAACTCTCGCAGAAGTACGCCGAGGCCCATGGGCTGATCCTTGATGAAAACCTGACGTATCGAGACCTTGGCGTATCGGCATTCGATAAGTCGAACATCACAAGCGGCCAGCTCGGAGCGTTTCTCAGCGCAGTCAAGTCGGGTGCAGTCGAACCGGGATCGTATTTACTTGTCGAGTCGCTAGATCGGCTCTCCCGAGCAAATGTCACCGATGCGCTCGGGATTTTCATGTCGATCATCGGTAGCGGAATCCGCATCGTGACTTTGGCGGACGGCAAGGAGTACAGCAAGGAAAAGATAAACGAGCAATTCACGGACTTGATCGTTTCGATTGTCGTTATGTCTCGCGCGCACGAAGAATCGCTAACCAAAAGTAGGCGATTGAAGGAGGCGTGGAAGGCGAAGCGCGGCAGGATCGGCGATACAAAACTGACCGAAATGGCTCCGGCGTGGCTGAAACTGGATGACGACAGGACAGCCTATTCGCTGATACCAGATCGCGTCGAACTTGTTCAGCGTATGTTCGAGTGGTCGAAAGACGGGATCGGTTCAGAAACCATCGCCCGGCGATTGAACCAGCAAGGCTTGCTCACGTGGGGAACACGATCAGCCGACCAGTGGCACGCGTCGTACATCAAAAAGATTCTCGATAACCGGGCCGTGCTCGGCGAATTCCAGCCGCATACGCTCGTCAACGGGAAGCGTATTCCCGAGGGCGATCCGGCTCCCGGCTATTTTCCGCGAATCGTCTCGGACGAAGAGTTTGTTCTTGCGAAGACGGCTCGGCAATCGCGCCGAACGAATAGTGCCGGACGGAAGGGACTGACTTTCTCGAATCTGTTCTCTGGCTTCCTTCGCTGCGGTTACTGCAATGGGTCAATGGTGTATGTGAACAAAGGGCACAGCGGGCCTCGCGCCAAGTTGCTGGTCTGCGCGCGAGCGAAAGCGGGAAACGGTTGCCACTATGTGCCGTGGGAATATCCGCAATTCGAACGTAGTGTTCTCACGTACTGCAAGGGGCTGGACTTCGATGCATTCCTCCAGACCCGCGATACGGTCAAGTCGGAACTTGCAGCACTGAGCGCGCGCATTGCGGTGCTCGAATCGTCAATGACTGACAACGAGCAGAAGCAGGCGAACATTCTCGAAGCTATCGAATCGGGCGCTAAGTTCCCGCAGTTGCTGGCGCGTATGGATCAACTGGAGAAGGATCGGACGAAGATCAGTGCCGAACTGGAAGAGACACGGCAGAAATATGATGTCCGCGCGAATGCCACGGTTGACGTAACGGCGGTGCGCGCATCGATTGACGAGTTACTACAGCGGATCAGCGAACTGGAAGGTGACGAGCTATACGATGTGCGAGCGCGGTTGAGCCAGCATATCAAGCGGCTCATCGTTCGAGTCGTAATGTATCCCGGCGGGTATATCGAGAAGCCATACTTCGTCGAAAGACTGAGAGCACATCTGGTTGGAAAGGGCGCAAGCGTCGATGAAGCGAACGAGCACATCGTGAGTAACCTGCGTCTCACTCCGAACGTCAGCAAGCGATTTTTTACAATGGTCTCGCGAAGCGATGCAGTCCGGATGATTCGGCCTAACCTCGAAAATCCCGAGCTATTGCATCTCCAGTCGGAAGAAGGCGTGCTAGGTCTGGCTGCTTATGCTGCTGAGGGCATCGCGATGGTCGAGAAGCTGGCGGAGTTTGCACGGAGAGCCCATGGCTGAACTCAAGAGCGCGCCTGACGTTCGTCCTGCCTGTGTGGTGTCAACACGCGCCCTCTGGTATTTACTGTTGTTTGCTGAGTGTTATCACCGTCGCATCCTCGGCCGCAAATTTCCGCGCCCATCCCATGCAGGCTGGATAGAATTTCCTTGCAATTTCACTACGAGGAGATTTCATGGCGACGAAACCTGTGCGTAACGGGATGGGCCGCATCATCGGCTTCGAAGAAAAGACCAGCAACGGAAGCACTGTCGCATACGATTCGCAACGTCGGCGGCTCGGCTTCTACAGCGCGCCGTCGAAGAACACGTACGAATCGGATGGTCGGCGAGTTGGCCCCGGCGATCAGACGGGCCGGCTGTTTGGACGGCCCGAGAGAAACAAATAGCGGGCCGAGGTGTTTGACCGATAACTTGCTCAAGCCAAGCGACTGACGAGGGCCTTCCGTTTGCGGCCTTGGTCAGCGCGCCATGCCTCACGGATAGTGTCGAGGTTCTGCGGCACTCCGGCTCGGTCGCCTAACATCCAGAATGTCCAGCCGTTGGTAGATGCTGTTGTGTCACTTGCGCCCAAGTCTTTCTTGACGGCTACCGCAACCGAGGACGGATCGTTGAAGTACTTGCCGTCATATTCGAAGCCGTGCTTGCTGACGGTCACGTCGATCCGTTTACCAGCGTATTCGGCGTACAGAGATAGCGGGATCGGCAGTTCAACCCCCCGGGATGTCTTGAAGCAGGTCGGTTCGGGCGGAACCAGTGGAGTGTCGATGACGTGACGCCGGAAGCCTTCCTTGGCCGGAGGCGACGCATCCCAGTGGTCACACAGCCGCTTCAGGATAGTGTCGTTGGTGTCGACGAGCGGCACCGCATAGGTCTGCAGGCGCGCGAATGTTTCGGCGCTGATCGTCAGCGAAACGGTTTCCATGGCTCACTCCGCGATAGTGTGAGTCAACTTTAATTTTGCTTAGAGTTTTTGTCAAGCAAACTCTAAGTAATTTGTTGTGTGCTTGATGGCAAAGTGGTGCCCCTCGAAACGAAGCGGACGGGCTGGCTTTTCCGACGCAGCGAATGCAGCTATGAAATCCATAACTGATGAATAGCGACGTTCACGCAGTTTCGTCTTTGAACGTTGGCTGCGGAACGTTCGCTCCAGTCGAACCATACCGATTCGTCAACAACAATCCATGTTGGCTGATTGCTAACTAACCGGCTGGTCTGTCCCTATGCTCTAATACGGAGAGTTCGATAGGCCGGGGGCGCACATGCCGAATTACGCGCAGTACCAGGATGAAGTAAGAGCCGACGTGGCGGACGTTTTGAAGCGCCAACAATGTCAACCGATAATATTCGTCGGTTCCGGCTTTTCGAAGCGGTACGCTCAGGGCCCCTCTTGGGAGGCGCTACTCACCGAGCTTGCCGATACGTGCCCGCTCATCGAGCACGGGCTCGCATACTTCAAGCAGAAATACGACGGCGATCTCACCATGATCGGGTCGGTATTCGCTCAACACTATTTTGAATGGGCGTGGTCGAAAGAGGGGAAGATACACTTCCCGGACAAACTGTTTGAAGCGAATGTTCCGAAGGATGCCTATCTAAAGCATATCGCTGCACAACGCCTCGGCGCGCTCAATACGACCGCCGCAGATAAGGCATTGCAAGACGAACTTGTAGAGCTTAAGCGCCTTGGTCCCCATGCGGTAATCACCACGAACTACGACAACTTGCTGGAGCCGCTTTTCCCCGAGTACGAGGTGGTTGTAGGCCAGAATGTGTTCCGCCAGTCCTCACTGGTGGTTGGGGAGATATTCAAAATCCACGGGTCGATCTCGGACCCCCACTCCATGGTCCTGACCAAGGAGGACTACGACGTTTTTAACCGGGACAAGAAATATCTGAGCGCTAAGCTGCTGACGTATTTCGCCGAGCATCCGCTACTGTTCATCGGCTACAGCGCCAGTGATCCGAACATAAAAAACGTGCTCTACGACATGAGCCGCATGTTCACGCCGACCACGGCGCTCATCCCTAACATCTATATTCTGCAATGGGACGAAGACCAGAACGAAGCCAGCTACCCTGCACGTGAGCACGTTCTAGAGGTGGGCGAAGGTATTACAGTCCGCATCAAGAGTATTTCAGCTAGTTCGTACAAGTGGGTGTATGAGGCCTTCGGCATCGGAGGCACGATGGAGAAAGTGAATTTGAAAGCGCTACGTGCGCTTGCCCATCGTATGCTTAACCTCATCCGCACCGATATCCCGACGAAGAACGTCCAAGTCAACTACGAAGCGCTGGAGCACGCAATCTCCAACGAGGAGGCGTTTGCGAAGCTGTTCGGTGTTACGAGCCTCAATGACCCAGCTGCGGCCAACGCGGCACATCCGTACACATCCGAAATGCTTGCGACTCAGCTTGGTTATAAGCATTGGACGGCCACGAACAGACTTATTGCCCGGGTCAAGGCGGACACTGGATTCGATATGAAAGGCTCGGACAATATCTATCACGTTCATATCAAAATCGGACAGGCAGCAACGAGCCGCACGAGAAAATACTCTGACGCTGCCGTTGCGCTGTTGAAAAAGGTCCGCGACGGCGACGCTTACGAGATTCCTGCATACGTATTGCCAGCAAAACCGGCCGGCCTATAACGCGAATGTGCGGGTTTGGGCGGCGGAGTCTGTCCCGCTGGGATATTGCAGCAAGATGGTGTCGGTCAGGCAACCTAATCACCGCCGGAAGTCCGGCATCGCAACCGCTGCTCTCTTTTCGATGACGTTGCCAGCTGCATAGCGCGTAGCAGACGGAATACACACGTTGGAGCGGTTGACGAACGTCGAACAGAGACCGCGCATCACATTGTTACTCGGTCTAGCTTCTTTATCCGAATCAGGTCAGTCACCATCCGTTGTCGTTTTATTCGCGGCGACCTTTCGCTCTGCGTTTGCGATGTGCATGCGAATGTAGGCGTTAGCTTCTCGCGTCCATTCTGCTTCAACCTCACGGCGCATTTCTTCTTCCATCGTCGGATGGCGACACTCCTCGCGCGGCACCCAGCCATACTTTTCCGTCCAGCGTCTCTTGTGTTCGGCGATAGCCGCTTGTAGTCGTTCGAATCTGTCCATGTCTTCTCCACTTCGCACCCGGTTTGGTTGTTGTGCGGGCTCCGGGCTTCGTCGGTATTTATCGCTGTTGTTTTTCACTGCGTCGCCGGCGACATGCATGCTGAGGACAACACGCTCACACTACAAGTATACAGTGCGTGGCGCGTGTTGTTCTCGGGCTGTCGCGGGCAGTAAAAATTCACGTGACGAGCGCCGATATCTGGTGCTACATTGCCGCCGACTGAATGAATTTAGCGCCGGCTGCCGACAAAAATTCACGTTTGTGGTGGCGCAAAAGGCGGGCAGCCTTAGATGACGCACGGATTGTTCCGCGCGGATCAAAAATTCACGTGCATGCGGCTATAAGGCCGTGCTAAATTTCTCGGGTGGGCTGGGCATAAATTGCGTGCCGCCCGTAATGGCTGGAGCACTGTCTCTGGCAAAGAGTTCGCCGCTCCTGCGCCAGCAGGGAGCGTAGCCATCGAAGGCAGCGTAGCACTCCAATCGCACTGATATGTGCATTTTTCTGGACCCAAGGTGGGTTCAGATTTTTTATTGGAGTTGTTATGTCTGCAATTTTCTCGTCGCGTCAAACCCCCGTAGCTACCCAAGTGGCTGACTTGCCGCTCTGCCTTTCGCAGTCTTCTGAAAACGTAACCGCTTTGTCCGCCCACGTGATCAATCCTGATGGCGGCGCGCCAGTCATCGAAGAGGTGCACACCGACCACGGCGATCGATATCCCGCTCAGGGAGCGGCCTCGGAAAAGATTCGCTATTTGCTAGCGCGGTCCGCGAAAATGCGAGTGGAGCAGACCGAAGAAGAGCGTGAGCGTCCCTGCCCCAAGTGTGGAGCGCGTGAAGAACATCAGAAAGAACCCCGAACTCTCCCCGATTGGCTGGGGTTGGGTGAGACCGAATTTTGCGATCTCTGCGGTGCAGACCATGAGCACCGGAGTCCGGAGTGTAAGAGGCCGCTGGAGCAATACAGTCTGGAGATCCTGCTCCATATGGCGCTCGGTGTTGAGCGTGCTTACACCGACATCCACCGGCCAATGACCGAAGAGCAGATCGTTCTGAACCGCGAGTACTTCAAGCGCATCGTTGAGGCCGTGTTGTCGTCGAACATGTACCACATCGGCGATCGCATTGAGCGATGCTCCGCAGAGCAGCGCTGGGAAGAGTTGCGGGACGAAGCTGCTGAACTGTTTCGGAAAGTCCACGGCGGCGGCACGGCACGAGCCTTTTACAAGTATTGCTCACACGACTACAGCGAGAGCGAATTGATCGGCACGATAACGAGCCTACGACGTGATCTGGAACAAGTCGAACCGGCGTAATCGACACGCCGTATCCGTTCGGGTCGGGGACAACACGTCATCTCTATATGTATAAGTGTCGATGGTGTGTGTTGTCCTCTTCGGAGAGGGACGGCGCAGTAGTGGCGACATGTCGCAGCACAGGGGCACCCAAAACCTCTCCGCGACGTAAGGCCGCTGTAAAACGTGAAATTTCTAGCATGCCCTTCCATTCTGAAAATGCCGTGCGTATCATTTTGTCTGTCGGTGGATTGAAGCCGACAAAGAGTATTTCGTCGCCTGTCGCAGCATAGGCGATGTTGCGTCCCGGGGCGGGGTGACCGTCTCGCGTCAAATGTGGGCCTGGCGCCCAGTGTGTTTCTCTGACTGATCATCGGGTGTATGAGCCCGACAATGAGGGGAAGCACCACCGACCGTAAACTGGCGGAATCTGTTTTATCGCGTGTATGGACCGGGAGTCGGTTCATCGCGCAAATTCACAGTAAAGCTTTGCCGCGTCTTTGACTTGATTGACGGCGCGCGCGTATTTCAATTCGACGTTAGGCCGGGTCGCATCGACCGGATTGCCGAAGGCCAGCGTTTGACAACTCTTTTTATGAATAGGACTACAAATTATGTTTAACATCTCCGCAATGTCCAGCACTGGATATGAAATCGCTCCCGCTGGCGAACACGTCGCTCGGTGCGTCAAACTGATCGATCTCGGTACACAGTCTGGTAAGTTCAACGGGCGCATCACGCGTGCGCGTAAGCTCATGGTGTACTGGGAGCTGCTCGGGGCGCATCGCCGCGCAGATGGTGCGCCGTTCGTGGCGTCGAAGATCTACACTGTTTCGATGCACCCGAAGGCTACGCTTCGGCAAGACGTCGAGTGGTGGAACGGCGCACCGCTAAGTTCGGCAGAAGTCGCTTCCTTCAACGCCGACTGGATGCTCGACCGCTATTGCCGGGTCACGGTGACTCACGCGGAAGCAAACGGGAATGTTCGGGCCGGTATTGAACGACTCGCCCCACTGCCCGACGATGCGTCTAAGCCCGATGCGGTGAACGATATTGTCACGTTTTCGCTCGCTGATCCTGATCTCGACGTTTTCGAAACGCTGAGTCCAGGCGTGCAGCGGATGATCGAAGCAAGCCCCGAGTGGCAGAAGTTCGCCGCGAAAGGCGGTTCGATACGAGACGCACGTCACCAAATGGTGCAATTCGCTCAGATCTAGCCGAAAAATCGAATAAATAAAACCGAGTGCTGAAGACAGCGGGGCGTAGCGCACCCGCTTCGCGCAAGAGTTACCTCCCTTCTGTGCGTTTCATCCCCTGTCTGATGCCTCGGTCGGCTCGGTAACCCGACCATAACAGCGAAGCGGAATCTATATCAGTGATTCCGTACAACAAGAAAAATTGGAGTCACCATGTCGCGAAAATTAAAAGTCGCCGTGAACCGGCGCATCATCAACAAGATCGAAAAAGACAACAAAGAACTGTTTGGCGCGCTCGCGCGCGAGTTCGAAAACGTGGAAGTCTCGCTAGCTGAACTGGCAGAGAGTGTTGACGCTGGCTATCCGTTCTGCTCTCAACACCACGACACTCGGCGAAACGCAAACTTCATTTGCTCCGACATACTGGCAGTGGATATCGACGACGGTTTGCGGTTAGAGCAGGCGCTAATGAAACCCTTCGTTCAGCAACATGGGGGCTTTGTCTACACCACGGCCTCTCATACTGAAGATCACCATCGCCTCCGCATAGTCTTTCAACTGGAGCGAACTATTGCTGATCCTGAAGAGATGCAGGCGGCATATACGGGAATAATCCGGCAGTTTGCCGGTGACAAATCGTGCAAGGACGCGTGTCGCGCCTTCTATGGTTCGAAGGGCTGCAATCCGATGCTGCTCGGTAATGTGTTGCCGAACGACAAGCTGGACGAAATCATTGCGTTGGGTCGTGATCCTGCATCCGTTCCCGACAGAGTTGATCCAGATAGCAAGAAAAAATATACGGTGGCAGCGCGACGGTCTGGCCGTTACATCGCACCGGAAACCGACGTTACACTGGATTCTGGAGTCACCGTGCCGTTCTATCGCGCGCCATTCAGGTCGTCGTTGCATTGTCCAGTGCACGAAGATGACAATCCGAGCGCATTTGTTGTTCAGGGCAGAACTGGCGGAAGAGGTGTGTATTGCCATACATGTGCGGCAACCTTCTGGATGAGAACGAGTGGTGAACGCGCCTCGCAGCCTTACGATTTCTATCGTGTCGAGGAAGTTATCCGTGAACTGGAGCACGACGAGAACCCGAACAACTGGTACGAGGAAGAAGACCCGGTTAGCCTGCGTGCATCCGATGATCCTGAGCGTTCGGCATATTTGCTCGCGAAGTCACACTTGCCTCCGGATGAAGTTTCGATCCGCGATGGCATCACGTTTATCCGCAGTCCGAAGGGATCAGGCAAGACAGAATTGCTGAAAAAAAAGGTCGAAGCGTTTCGACTGGCCGGAAAATCGGTACTCCTGGTCGGCCATCGACGGATTCTCATTGAATCGTTGGCGGAACGGCTTGGACTGGTGTGCTACTTTTTCAACGACGATGGACAATCCAGGAACAGGCGACCCACGACAAACTACGCGATCTGCGTCAACAGCATGGGGAAACTTCTTGAGCCGCGCTACAACAAGTACGACGTGGTCATAATCGATGAGTCCGAGCAGGTGTTTTCGCACTTGACGGGCGGTACGCTTGGAGAAAGTCGTCGGCTCTGTTACATGCGATTGTTTCACTATCTGGCTGCGGCGGAATCGGTCATCGTTTGCGATGCAGACCTGGGGCCAATCACCATCGAAGGCGTGATCCAGGCGATCGAACCGAGTGAGCGGCATCCTGACTACCGTTTCTACCTGAACGAGAACCGCGAACAGTTTCGCGACTTTCACCACTATGGCGACGATGCGCATCTGCTGCGCGATATGTTGAAAACGATCGGCGAGGGTGGACGTCACTATATCGCGACGAATTCGTTGAGAAAGGCGAACGAACTGCACGAAGCGATCAGGCAACAGGTCGGGGATAAACCAAAGATCATGCTGGTTACAGCCAAGACAACCAAGCTGGAAGCGGTGCAGGCGTTCATGTCAGACATCAAATCGGCGATACTTGATTACGACGTGCTGATAGCATCGCCGACCATCGGAACTGGCATTGACATCACCTTTGATGGTGATGCGCAGCACATCGACACGGTATTCGGCTTCTTCGTCGGACGCATCAATACGCACTTCGACATCGATCAACAGATTTCGCGTGTACGTCACCCGAAAGCGATCAAGGTGTGGGTGTCGCCAGAACGCTACAGCTTCGAAACCGAGCCGGAAGTCATTTTGCGGGAGGCCGAGTTGAGCGGCGCACTAAACGACGCAATCATCAGGATCAGGCGAGACGCGTCGAACGAGATCGACGACACGTATCTGAACGTCTATGCGCAGGTGATGAGCGTAGCGCGTGCGTCGAAGAATAATTTACGAGCCAACCTTGCCGAACTGCGCAGGCGAAACGGCTGGAACGTGATTTACGTCGAAAAAAACGAGAAGGAGGCCGACGCCGGTAAGGAGGTGCAGCGCGAGGCGAAAGTTGCTGTAGCGCAAGCCGCCGCAACCGAAATATCGCAGGCGGAAAAACTTTCGCCGGAAGACTACGACGTTCTTGCCGATAGTCGCGTGCCACGGACGCAGGATGAAGACGCTGCAGTGGACCGTTTCGAACTGGAGAAGTTCTATCGTGAAGACATTAGTGAAGATTTGGTACTTCTCGACGACCGGGGTATCTACCAGAAGAAGCTGATGTTGTTGGAAACATATCTATCGCCGGACGATGAGCTGATGCGGCGTGATCTGGTAGACGCGCGGTTCCCGACCATAGTGACCGATCGGCAAAAACGATCGCTGAGACAAAAAGTGCTTCGAGAAATTCTGACTGCTGCCGGGCTTGCCGACGAGCATTATCCGATCAAGCACGATGTACCGATCACGACAGGCGAACTTGGGCCGTTCATCGCAGCGTGCAGGAAAAATGCTGCGAGGCTGCAAGATCTGTTCGAAATGGATCTTCGCGCGGACTTGCACCGAAAACCGGTCACGCAGCTAGGTTTGATTCTCGGGCTGATGGGCTTATCAACGGTGAAGGTTGATCGAAAGACGACTCCCGACAAGAAGAAGATCAACGTTTACCAGATCGACGGAGAGGAGTTCGATACGGCCATGTACTACGTCGAGCGGCGGATGCGGAACGACGAAACGGAAGCCGAGGACTGGGGTCAACTGGTGGCATGAGCTGGTGGGGACAACACATCACTTCTATGTGTATAACGATAGCGAGTGTGTGTTGTCCCCAGCCTGAACGCGATGCGTTCAGGTATTGGTGGAGTTGAACTAGCAGGGCAGCGCCAGTTCAACTCCAGTCGATGAAAAAAGTGTGGGATCGAGGAATGAGTCGTGACGGCGTGAACCAGCTAGGACAACACATCGCATCGATGTATATAGCTACAGGCATGTGTATTGTCCTCAACGGCTTGCTCCATGTCGGGCTGCGTAACTGCCGAGCGATTTGTTGTGCGAGAAATCCATTCGGTTTGCACTATTTAGCTTCCAGCATGTTCGAAGAGGGAGTCCGTCAGGGCTGGGCTTGGTTCACATGATATGAATACTTGGCCCGACCCGAAGAAGTGGTCCTAGCGGCGATCAGGGCGGCTGGCCTACGACCAGTCCATGTATGACTGGCATCCCGGCAGGAATGTTTACTAAATACATCTAGTAAACATTCCGATGCCTGAAGCCATCCTGCCAGTGTACGAAGCCCAAAGGGCTGGATACAATGTTTATAAATTATTTGGATAACGAAATTAATAAACATTAAAGAGGAAATCCATGCGCGAAGGTCAAGCTAAGGTGCTGACGGAATCGGAGTTCCGTCGCGTCGTAAATGCAGTAAAGAAAGAGGCGCACCCGAAGCGAAACGTCGCCCTGCTATATTGCTCGTTCGGCCTCGGCCTGCGCGCGAAAGAGATGGCATCGCTTCGAATCCGTCATATCCTCGACGCAGATGGCAAACTGCTCGATGAAATCAATCTCGATGGTTCGATGACGAAAGGCAACAAGCAACGCCATGCGTACCTGACGAATCCGAAAGTTGCCGATGCGATTTGCAACTATCTGGACGAACGACGTAACTCGGACGGCATCCTGTTCAACTACGATGCGCCGTTGTTTCGTTCGCAGAAGGCCGGACAGTTTTCGCCGAACACGTTGCAACAGCTATTCCATCGAATGTATTCGAAGGCCCGATTGCAGGGCGCATCGAGCCATTCGGGGCGGCGCACGTTTGCGACGACCCTCATCGAGAAGGGCGTAGACATCAAGGCCGTGTCGACACTGATGGGTCATGCTTCAATCGGCATGACGGCTCGTTATGTCGAAGACAATCCGGTACGATTGAAGCAGATCAGCGCTGACCTGTTTTGAGGATGCCAACGCGAGCTATGTGGGGGTATGAACAAGGCGACATATCGTGAAGGTGCGGAAGCGTATCAAGAGGGCCAGCGACGCAAGAGTTCAACATAACCGCGTATTGCTCGCCAGAATCTCGAAAACGAACGATACCGGCCTTGATGATGGGGTGGTGCTATCTATCTTGCGAGCGAAGAATGGTCCGTGGACTGAATACACTTCTGTCGAAGAAATGCTTGCATCCATAGATGCCGAAACGTGACGATGTCTGTCAAAGACGTTAGACTTCCTGCTTCGTGACGACGCTAAACGTCTGTCCGTTCGCGCGTGGAAGTTACTAAAATATATGTACATCATCCTAGACTCAAATATTTTCTTCAACAACTGGTATTTGCGCAGCGCAGAGTTCGAGCGTCTTGTCCATCATGCAAATAGTGTGGCGGCAACCTTGGTGGTTTCTCAGGTCGTCGTTGATGAAGTTAGTGCTAAGTTCGAGGAGCACGCCAGCAATTTCCGGGCGGACGAAAAGAAGCTCAAGGATGCCTGTGCAAGATTGACATTCGCGCCTTTCGATTGGCCGGAAATCACCGCGCCCGACAGCTACGATTTTGTCCAAATCTTGCGTTCTCGCTTCCAAGACGTCGCGGTTGCTTCGTATGATCATGTTGGTCATCAGCGTCTTGTCGATAAAGCGATTCGGAAGGAGATGCCATTTCAGTCAAACGAGAAGGGATATCGCGACGCGCTGATGTGGCTGACGCTGCTGGCTTTCATCAAGGGATCGAACTCGGATCGCTACGTTGTGTTCATCAACGAGAATAAGAACGATTTTTTCGAGAAGGGCGGCGACCGCCTGAGGCTTCACCATCACTTGCAAGCGGATTGGGATACAGAGAAGCTCGACAACGAGCTTTTTTTGTACAACAAGCTTTCTGACTTCAACGATGTTCAGATGCAACCGGCCGGTCACGACATTGATCTGGTTGCGTTCATTGAGCAACATGCAGACACGATCGAGACTGCCGTATCTTTGGATATTGGCGATTACCTTGAGGGCGACGGAACTAGGAAGTTCCTTACGATGCTGTGTCTATCAGGGCTAGTGACCCAGAATTCTGATTGGGAAGTCATTGAGGGCATTGAGGATTTCACTGTTGTCCAGTGCCAGCATATATCCCCGACGCTTTCCTATGTGGGCGTTCGCTTCAACCTCCGAATAGTCAGCGTATCGTTAAAGGTCGCTGCAGACGTTTACCGCGCGCAGAAGCACGAAATTGACGCTACGTTCCAAACCGTCACGCCCGACGGGGATTTCGTAGATATGAGCATGTGGGTGCGCTGTTATTTCGAAGCCAGCTTACTCTACGACGCGCGAAACGAAGATGTGCGCGAAATTGCCCTAGGCTTGACGGATCTGCGTACATAGGTTCACTAAAACCGACTGATAGCTCTAAAGTCGGGCGCGGCCAATGCCGATATCCAATGCATGAAGGTGTGCACAGGCCGACCAAGGAATGGAGCCTGTGTCGATGGGCAAACGCGACATATTTCGGAGAAACTAAAGTGAGCTTTGAGCGTGAATTGTGGTCTGGTGAGTATTCCCGAAACGAATTGCCTCGCTTCTCGTGCCCGCGGTGTGGGTCGGGCCGTTTGGCGCAGGCTGCTGATTCACTGTCAGTCGTTGAGCCAGAATATTCGAAAACACAGGCACAACACCCTGACTGGGAGCCGGACTGGGATGTTGAGCGATTCAACCTGAAGCTGTTGTGCGATAACTCGGGCTGTGCAGAGGTGGTTTGTGTCGTTGGCGACACGACGATATCTGAATACTATGACGAGGAACTGAATTCTTGGGCGCTCGTATCTTTGCTTCGGCCTAGAGCTTTTTTTCCTGCGCCTCCAATGATGGCCTTGCCTAAGGAGATGCCGAGAGAGGTTGAGGCCCAAATCGAAAAAAGTTTTGAACTTTACTGGACTGATTTCAGTTCATGCGCGAACCGCTTACGCGTCAGTGTCGAACTTTTGCTAGATTACTTTAAGGTCTCTCGCTCTGCTATAAACGTAAAGGCAAAGTCTGTCCAGCTGGATCTCAACGCACGAATCAATTTGTTCGCGAAAATCGAGCCTGAGCACGCACCTACCCTTACTGCGCTGAGAATGATCGGAAACCTCGGTTCTCACGGCGATGAGGTTAGCCGTGAGGCGCTACTCGATGCGCTCGAAATTTACGAACATGCGCTCGCTGAACTGTGTGGACATCGTAGAGCCCGGATAGACAGCCTCCGCCAGAAACTGATCGCTTCGAAAGGCAAGTATTAAACCCGACTTGGGGCTAACTTAGCAGCTCATTCGCTTATGATGCTTTCCATCACGATCTTTGCAGTTTCCATTACGCTCACCCTGTTCCAGTATCTTAAACAGTCTCGGCTTGGGTGGCAGGTTGCAAAAGGACTCTCCCTTCTGCTCTTTGCCTTGTCCATCTGGAACGTATATGAGCAAAACAAGGATCGAGACTTCTATATCACTAGCCTTGAACAGATCGGGACTCGCGTCAACTGGCGAGATACAGACGTTTCGGTCGAACTTCTGAACGAAGCTGAAATGGTGCCTGCTGGGGCGGTTTCAGTTCAAGTGAAGCTTCTCGCGCCGACTCAACTTCGATTGCCACCGAATAGCGCAATTGACCTAGATGCAATCCGGCGCTCGTGCATTGTTGATCCACAACAGGGCCTCGGGTACATGTCCGCCCAGGATGCCGAAAAACTATTCCGTGCGTTCGCACGCCCTGATGGTTCCATCTATCTCAACACGGAGAAAGAGGCTGGCATCGAACACCTAATGTACCTGGGAAAGGAGACGGTTCGTGGCCCTCTTGGCAATGCTCGAGTGCAAATGCGCCTCGATCGCGGTCCAAATACCCAAAGCCAGTTCAGTTCACTTTCGGACTTCAACGGGGCGATTGTCATTGCCCTCATTCAGGCCGCATCGGTGGAATATCCGATAATTTCATCAGTGTCCATGCAACTGGTTACGGCTGCTGGGGTGCAACGAATCGATGTTCCGGTGCGCCTCCTTGACCCCAGTAATACCCGACCGATAACGGGCAGCCGCTATGTCGGTCTATGCATTCCTAAAGAGTACTTTGGTGTCGTCAAGCGTCGAATTTAGCAGATCGCTTCCTAGAGATGTCCGTCGAGATTGCTGGTGAACACGAACGCACCGTGTTGCTTCGTGGACGCGACAATGCAACAACTATGCTGTCTGCAATACGGTGGACCTCTCATTAACCAAACAGGGGATTGCAGAATGTTATCTAAATTAGTAATCAAGTTTGCGCATTGGAAATGGAAGACCTTCGACGCCCAGCGTCTTATTCAGGCACTTCGGGCGCAGGGGAAAGAAAAGGAGGCTGACGCACTTGAGAAAATTCGTCAGGAACCGGCACCGAATAGCCAAGATGAAATGGTTCAGTCAACCGTAAACAAATTGCTGGCCCAGGGACGAATGGATGATGCGATGAAACTAAAAAAAATGGCACATAAGGTTAAGCAATGGCAGAAGCATGGTGGAGAACGGCCTTGGTAGGCCATGCGAAGTTCTTAGGAGTCGCCTGTCCTTCGCGTTGATCAGCCGATGCTTTCGTCCAACTGCCACAGCATGTCGAGCGCACCGCCACTGATGCCGATTCCGCTACTCGGATCAATCGCGTAATCGAGTGGATTGATCCGAATGACGCGAGACCCATTTCTCTCGCTCATGTTCCGAATGGTCGGAATAGCACGGCCTGCACCGAGTTCGACAACCACCAACCGTTCGACGCTCAACACCCACGCTTCGAACCGCAATCGCTGCCGCTTCACGCGAGTTTCGATCCAGTTCCAGTCATTGAACATCAGAATATTCGGTCGAGCTACGCCGTCGCACTTCGGGCAACGCGGAAGTGGTGACGTGAGGAAGCATTGCTCTTCGTCCACCTCGGGTTGGAATTCACCTGCCGACCAGACATCGTGCGAACAGGCTCGCGTGCATTGAAGAAAGTGGATCGAGCCGTGACATTCGAGAACGCGATTCTCCGGAAAGCCTGCCTTCTGGAAATGTCCGTCCACGTTGCTGGTGAACACGAACGCGCCGCGTTCTTTCGTCGATGACCAGCGCAGAAGGATGTCGTAGCCTGCATGCGGAACGGTTCGGCGATAGAGCTTGAGCCGATGGCCGTAGAATCCCCACGTCCGTATCGGATGATTTCGGAATGCTTCGCCGTTAGCGATGTCCTGAAAACCGATGTCTTCGGCCTTCAATGCTGGATACGCGTTCCAGAAGCCATGTGTGCCACGGAAGTCCGGCAGTCCCGAATCGACGCCCATGCCTGCGCCGGCTGTAATCAGGATTCCGTCAGCGTCACGTAACCATTCTGCGGCGATCTTCAACCGTTCGGTCAGTTCCATTCGCGTTGCCATCATCGCGTCAGTATTCACTCGGAAATAATACAGCGGTCGAGGTTTGATCGGCTTCCGTGATGATCCATACGCGCTTGCCCACTACCTCATACGCCGAAAAGATTCGTGCGCCGTGGATTGCTGCGAGCAGGTTCGTTTCGGCATCCTTCGGCGTAACGTCGCCCCAATCACCGTGCACATGACGGTTCAGGTAAGGGTCAATAGCAATGCCTTCGTGTTCGAGGTGTTCAAGTACAGCGCGGGTGACGACGACCCTCCCGAGTTCGATCAACGGAAATGCGAAACCCGCGAACGGATCATTGGTTGCGGGCGTGGCGCGGTCGTTGGTGTCGGACATTTGGACTACTCCTTGCGAGCGGTAATGCGGTTTCGACGGGCGAAAAAAAACCAGGGCGGGGTGCCCTGGTTCGTTGGTCGGATCTATGACGGCTTTTCGCGCTGGCGGCTGTCTCTGGTCGAAGCCACCGCGCCGTACATTGCAGCAGCATCGGCTTCATGACCGGATATCCTGCGTCCCGCCGATCACGGTCTCAAATGTGGATTGCGCGGTCATTCGGTGTCACTGTCTCTTCTGTTCTCGCAACGGCTCCAACGCACCGCAGAATGCGCCCAACAAGCCGAGGAATTTTGGCATTGACCACGAAAAGATGTCATCGCTGATCGACCGCCAGAAGAACACTTCCAGTAAGAAACCAAACCCAAAGCCGAGAATTCCACCGATAGCGGCAGACGTAATGTGACGTTTCATGTGATGACCCATGCTGGTTTGTTGATGCCAACGACGAGGTAGAGCAGCGCAAAAAAGAACAGGATGTGAAAAGGAATTCTCATGTTTGTACTGTGGGGCCTTCCATGGGTAGCTCAACATTGATGTCGCGCTACCCTACGGATAGCGCGACATTCTCTACAACTACTGATGGGGTTGCGGCGTTACTGGGCGACAGAAACGTCGTACGTCGAATTGATGGCGTTAATTTTTCCTTGGTACGGAATGATCCAGTTGATCCACGACGAACCATTCGGGAAGTTCGCGTTGCCGACATAAATCTGCGACGAACTGGAACCGACATCCTTCTCGATGTCGCTGAAGCCATACAGCGGACCGGACGTGTTGAGGTGGACGTTCGTCGTGTAGATCGCGCCGTTCACAGATAGGACATCAAGAGTCAGTTCGTATGTCGGGTTGTAGGGCAACTCGGTGACGTTCGTTTGGCTATACGTATCGTTGCCGTTATTTTTCAAGATCGTCGGAACCCAGTTGCCCTGATTGCCATCCGGTGCAGTACCACCGAGGAACAGATCGTATTTGCCGGTGCTGTTGAAGTCGATCAGTTCAGTCGTATAGATCTGAGCGCCGCAGTTCGATGTGCACGTGAGGTCAGGTTGCGATCCATTCGTGCCGTATTTGATGACGGACGGAAGCCGGGTAGTGTTCTTCGTGAACGTTCCGTCGCCGTTGTTGACGAGGAAGTACGGCGTTGCTGCTATGAGTGGATCGACCACGACGATGTCAGCGAAGCCCTTGCCGCTGTAATCCGCAGCAGACGCGCTGTGGAAGAAACCGGTAAAAGGCAACGTGACGTTTTTGTACGTGCCGTCAGATTGACTCAGTAGCATATGCATCTGTTCGCCTGGGAACGGCGACGCATCGAAACCGTGGCAGGCGAAAAGTACATCGGGTTTGCCGTCGCCATTGAAGTCGGCAACGATTGCTTTGCGAGGGTGGAGGCAGCCGACGTTGTTCGACAGGATATCGGCCGTGTGATCGACCCACGTCCCATTCACACGTTTGTAGAAGTGGATGTGGCCGAAGTCGTTCGCGGTTGAAGGATCGGATGAATTGTATTCGAGGGTGTGCGTGACCATCGAGTACGTGCCGTCCTGAAAGAAGTCTGCAAATGCAACGGCATTTCCCGATGTGACCTCGGGCGGAACAGTTTGCGGCCCAATGGCTTGTGCCGCAGTGACTTTATTCAGATACGACGACTTCTGGACTGCAATGGGCGTAGCCGGTGTTGGTGCCGATACGGCCGGTGCTGACGACGAGACGGGCGCGGACGCCGAAAGCGGCGGACTATTTGAATTGCCGCCGCCGCCTCCTCCGCAAGCCGAAACCAATATTGCGCATACCCCGATAGCTAGTGCTGTTGCAACTTTCAACGTCATTTTTGTTCTCGTCTGAGTTGGTATTGCTTCTTCGATTACGTTGAGTTCGACGGACTGCGCATCGATGGCTATGTCGCCAAACCCAACGGCCAAACGCGCCGCCACGTCCTTGACAAGGCAGCGCATATTCGGAGCACGGGCGCATCTTTGTACGCCCGGTTATTCAATGCATCAGGCACGGTTCGCGATCAGAGCTGGACAAGCTGATAGACGATGGCTTGCACTTCCGGATCGTTCTTCCGAAGCAGGGATGCAAACCGGGAAATGAGCAGGCGATTCTTCGTCGTCTCGATCTTGTTGATCTGACGGATGACTTTCGGATCGAACGGGCGTCCGGGCTTCAAATCTTCGATTGCCGACTTCGCGAGCGCCGTGCGTTCCGCGTCCAGTTCCTGTAATGCAGCGCGGAATTTCTCCGGCGTATCGGTCGCGGGCGCCTTGCGGGAAGGCTTCGCGTTCGTGCTCGCCGGTGCTTCGGCGGTGGTAGCAGGGGCAGAGGAGGTCTTCGCTTCCGGTTTCGTGCTCATAGATTTCTCCAAATAGTTCGTCACATCGACAGTTAAATACTATCTAGAGTTTTGGCTTTCGTACATATTTTTTCTCGAAAATTCAATGAGTTACGGTGAATTCCATCGCCATCTTGTACGGCATACCTCACGAAGCAGCACTCGGAAACTCAGGAGTTCGATATTTGCCGCATTTCTCTTGTGTGTGATGTTTTGCGTCACATTGTAATACGGAACGTCATAGGATTTCTTTAGCGCTCAGCAGACCATTACGTCCGTGCGTAAAAGGTCACATATGGACGAGCTAAACAAGACAGCGTTAGTACGGGCAGTCGGGCAAGCGATAGCATCAAGGCGTGCGACCGCAGGGCTATCTCAGGAAAAAGTCGCGGAAGCGCTGGGAATCACCCGGGAAGCCGTTTCTCGAATGGAAACGGGCGTTGCTGTTCCGACCGTACTGCGGCTCGCAGAATTAGCCGAAATCTTCGAATGCGCAATTGAAGAGCTGGTAACGGGCGTGTCCAGCCGAAAAATTGATCAAGCGCAGCGGATCGTAGAGTTGCTCGACAACTTAACGGATGAGCGGCGGGACATGGTTATGAAGATGCTGCGAATCCTCTCAGACGGACTCGCGGAAAGATAGAAGTGTCTAAAGCAAGCGTACACGAGTAGCCGACGCATCAACGTCGCGCTGTTCGCGTGTCAGAGGACATGGCCGGTCAAGACAAACGTTGTACGCACGATCACTGCGATGGCGATCACGCTTTTAATCGGAAACCACGAGACAAACGACAGGACCGCATTTGCGCGAGGTCGCGAACGCGCCCACGTCGATGGCACTAGCTGTCCATTGAGAAGAAATGGCACCCAATATTGCTGCATCAGGTCGTCTGCGAAGAAATCACTATGGCCGCAGTTGTGAAATCGGTCCTTTATCACGGCGGTTTTGAATCCGAATGTTCCGCTGGGTCCGTAGCCCCAAGTCGCCTTGGACGCGGCGACCGGCCAGTAATCCCGTGTCCCGGCGTCATTTACGATGTTTCCTGTTACCCGGGCGACTACCTTGTCCCACCGGTATCTAAGCGGAACGATCGAGCCGCAAAGCACAACTCTATGGAAGCGTAGATCGGTAGCATCGTCCAAAATTTTCGACAGTACGTAGGTGCCAAAGCTGTGCGCCACGACCGAAATCTCCGCGTCGTTGTGGATAGAGCGAATTGTTCGCAATTCTCGCAATACGCGCTCGATGGGCCGCCTTCTCGTGAAAAATGGACATAGGAAGCTTAGTACATCGAAGAAGCCGTAGCCAATTGGGTAGACCTTGTCGCAGCCACCGGCCGTTAAGGTGTCAGCGAGCCTCTCTTGCCATTCGGCATACGTACGAATGCCATGGACCAGAACAACTACACTTGACGGAGGCCGCTGGAAGCCGAGTTGCATTCCGACCAGTAGGGCAGCCTCTACAAGCTCTCTTTGTTCGGGATCTTCAATTGCTGAAAGTTGAGCTTGAATGAACGGTAGTCGTGCCTCGGTCGGCATCGCGGGCAGTTGTTCGGCAATACGCTTAAACGATGGCTGGCTCAAACTAGTGGGCATCGAGTCGATACAGTAGTTTTAGTTGGTCCGAACGGACTTCTATTTCGCGGCCCATGCGTGAATCGAAGAGCATCAGCGGCACCTCGGTCACCGATCGATAGTCGCCAATGCCGCCCAATGCGTCGGATTCGACCCTTATCAGCTTTTGCAGTACGCCTTGCTGAACGAGCCGCTGCAGTATTACTACCAATGCCGATTGGGAAGAAGGCTGTGCGATGTCGAATAGCCGCTGAATCGTCAGTTCTTTCGTTCCGCGCTCCCGCACCGCATCATCGAGGTAGGACGCCAAACGTCCTATGCTCGCAGCTTCCTCAGGAAACTCGTCGATTAAGGCCTCTAAGTCGATCGAGGACATACTGATAATCCTCCTCTGTACAACTCGCCGGGAGAGCATATTCATTTACTTCTCCGCCAAGCAGCACATGCACATCGGTGGACAGGCCGGACGTTTCCTTGAACCAAATGTTAGCGCCTTCACAATAAGCTGCGGCATCGTGATCTAACAAGTAGTCTAGGCTCTGACTGACGGCCGCGTCGGCAAGTAGATCGCTGCCGATGTTGCCAGTTGCTCCCCGAAGCAAGTTGCCAGCCTCATTTCGGATTGTGGAATCGGTGTACCGAATCGTCTCCGTTAGTTCGGCGCGTTCCCCCCAGAGTCGGTCTTTCGCGGTCGAAAGCGACATTTCCTTGAAGTCGTGCTTCGGTATGAACTCAGCCACATGATTCCAGAACCGTACAACGTCCGCTTCGTATTTCGTGCTGTTTGCATGTGCCGCGATGCGTAGCTCCAGCAACCCATCGTGATGGAGGCGTACAAGGTTGACTGCGCGTTCCTGCACTTTCGCATAGATCTTATGCAATTCGTCGCCGTACGGCTTTGTCCCGATGTACTTCTGATAGGTTCGCGTCTCAACTTCTTTGATCGTCAAACTTAGATCAATTTTCGCGGAGTCCCATCGGATGTCTACTAGCTCAGGGGCGGCAGGCTTCGCCAGTGCTTGTGGTCCATCCAATAGGTGTTCGCATTTCTTCTTCTTCGCCGCCTGCGCAACGCGTTTTCGATCAATAAGCTCGGCAGCCCGCGCTTTCGTACAAAAATACAGAAAGACGTGCTGGCGGCCGCACTCCTCGACCGATCGCAACAGATTAGAAAGCTCTTCGTTGGAAAGTTCGCCTTTTTCGACGGCCGGAATGAGACGCTTACTGAGCATATCGTCCCAAGTGCCCGCTGACGACGTCAACCCGCGCTTTTTCAGAAAGGCGCTTACTACAGGTAGGCTCGTTGCCTCCCGAATAAGCTCCGCGATCCTCTTGGTATCGTTCAAATCGTCAGCCAAGCTGCCCTCTCGATTCTTCTAGTGTTTGGCAATGCTACTGCGCGAAGCATTCTAGCAGAACGTTTTGCCGATTCATTTTGCAGATAGAGGTGTCTGACCGGCACGTTGTGTCGTTTTGCCCGATTGATGTGAATGTAGATAAATGGCCGCTAATTTTCGGGAACGTCTTTTTACGCTGCCCGGGGAGGGCGTTTTCGGCCGCTTCGCGTACCGAACATCCCCAGCTCGTGGCGAGTATGGGTTTATTTGGACACAGGTTAAGACGTGGTGTCCGCCGGCCGCGGCGACTTCAAGTGCGCGGCGCGCGCCGCGCTGGCCGATCACGTCGCTCATGTCAGGAGCGGCGGCGGGCGCGGTCTCGCTGAGTTCGGGGGCCGCAACTGGGTAGAGCCGGGCGTCAGGCGCGCCGGCAAGATGCGCGCATAGCGACGGCAGATCGGCGGCGCCGTAGACATCGACACCGGGCACGAGCGCTGCCTCGGCCGCACTTGCCGCAGGCAGGTAAAGCTGCGGCGTGTGCTGAACGCACGCCACGGGCGTTGTCTGCTCGCCCGGCGTAGTGAACGCTGATGCAACACTGGAAGCGCTGCCAGGGTCACCATGAGAAGCGCCGCTGCGGGCCGTCCCGCAGGCCATCGCGAAAGCCCCGCGCATCGGCCGCAGCGCGCCGGTCAGTGACAGTTCGCCGGCGAATTCACGATGCAGGAGGGACTCGGCCGGAATCTGCCCGCTCGCCGCCAGAATGCCCAAAGCGATCGGCAGATCGAAGCGGCCGGACTCCTTCGGCAAATCGGCTGGCGCGAGATTGACGGTGATGCGCCGCACGGGGAAATCGAAGCTGCAGTTCTGCAGCGCCGCGCGCACGCGCTCGCGGCTTTCGCGCACTTCCAGATCCGGAAGGCCGACGATCGAAAAAGAGGGTAATCCGTTCGCGAGGTGGACCTCGACGGTTACTTCGGGCGCGCGGCCAGAGGCCGGCGCGCGACTGCGCACCACGGCAAGCGACATGTTTTCTCCCGTCGGACGGCGCGCCGAGGGCGCGCGCGAGTCCCCTAAAACGCTGATGACGTCACGGCTCGCTTGCCAGTGATGCGCAGCACTGCGCAGCTAAAGCGCTGCGAGCAAAGCCTTAGGATGTTTGCGCCGTGACCGGCAGTTTCTGCTCCAGCTCGGCGACGCGGCGCTCCAGCTCTTCGAGGCGTGCGCGGGTGCGCACCAGCACCTGGGTCTGCGTATCGAATTCCTCACGCGTGACCAGGTCGAGCTTGGAAAAGCCCTGCGACAGCATGGCTTTCACGTTGCGTTCGACATCTTTGGCCGGCGAGTTCTTGAATAGCTCGCTCATGCGAGCCTGAAAATCGTTAAAGACATCGTTCGGTTGTTTCATGGTGATCCCCTTGATGCACAAAAAATGTGCATGTTTCGTTACGTCTGTGCTTTGTCACGGCGGATGGGCTGCCTTGGTGCATGACCGGTTGCCTGCCGCTGCCGCATGAGCCCGTTTGGTGCGCGCTCAAACGTTAAAAGCCTTCGAACACTCTAGCAACGATCCATACGCCGCGCCACCGTGCTCTGCCAACGCTGGCCATCCGGCCAGGGCCGCTTGCGCCCCTTTTGCAACGTGCAGCGGGCGAAGTCTGACACAACATGGCACGCGAGTTGCTGTTACTGCCCGGCGCGCACTGCCGGGTGCTTTTTGCCGGCAGCGGAACGAGACCATACGAACGGGTTACAGGGTACGCAAACAGGGTTACGCAACGGGTTACGCAACTTAGCGAGGGGATTCCATGAAACTCATTACCGCAATCATCAAGCCGTTCAAGCTCGATGAGGCGCGCGAAGCCTTGTCGGCCATCGGCGTCTCAGGGATCACGGTCACCG